>DASWDX010000519.1:0-14117 GCA_036395055.1 Pyrinomonadaceae bacterium
CCAAACCGCCTAGACTCGCGAAGGCACCAATCTAAAATAATTCCCTATCATCAGGGATCAGCACCTACCCTCAGTCGCATCCTCTTCTGTAATCAGTCGCATCCTCTTTTGTACAGTCGCATCCTCTTCTAGAACTCACAACGAGTGTGAGTTTCAGAAGAAGATGCGAATGAGAGGGGGCAAAACGGGGTTTTTGCACAGAAGAGGATGCGAATACGTACAAGAGTGGATGCGAACGGGTTCAGAATATACAGAAGAAGATGCGAACGGTTTTTGAACTTGTCTCCCATTCGATTGACCCACTCCGCATTACCTGCGTATCCGGGAACCATGAAGAACAACAACGAGAGCCATCCATTCGAGGAGGCCGGCGAATCCGCTTGTTATCAGACGAAACCGAGTCGGACGCTACAGAAGTTCGTCGCATGCTAGGTCGCGATAGGCCGACAAGGCGCACTCGAGTCGATGCCACCAGCCTTCGGGCTTCATACCGCGGCTCCAGAAAAGGATCGGAATCGTCAAGTTCCGCACAGCGCTGCGGCGGTAATCGAGCCACAACTCGTCGAATGCATAGTCTTCCCGACCCTGCCCTAATAGACCCTCATAATAGTACTGGACTAGCGGGCGCTCGAGCTCGCGGCGTCGACTCGGATACCAATGTAGTGCCATGAGAAATGCCAGATCCCGTGCGCCGACATCAACGTGCCAAAGTTGCCAGTCGATCAGAAAGGCGGCTCCCTCGCCAGAGCGCGGAAAAAGAAAGTTCCACGTATGCGCGTCGCCATGGGTGACCGTGAGCGCCCGCTGGTCAGTAAGACGCATCCATGGTTTCAGTGATGAGCTGAAAACTCGTTCGAAGACGTTGCGGGCCTCGACGGTCAACGCATCACCAAGGGCGTCAATGAATGCCGGCAGATGTGCAGCGATATCTTGCACCATTCTTGTCAAGCTTTCCGGTGTATGGAGTTTACCGACCGCATGACCGAGCGTAGGTTCCTCCCACCATTGAGCATGGACGCGGACTAACGCATCGAGGGCGAGTTCGCAATGAGTCCGGGACGGGGGCAGTGGCCAAGGCGGATGGTCATGAGTAGCGCGGAGATCTTCGAGCACGATAGTGCCCGTATCACAGTCTTCTATCGCGGCGAGGCAGCGCACCACCGGTGGCGTTCCGATGATCGACGCAAGCTGACGGTAGAACTGTACCTCGCTGCTTCCATCACTGAATGTGGGTGGGATTAGCGGCGATTTGACCACCAAGCGTCGAGGCAGGTCAGCTTGCGCTTCAGCGGAATACGCTACCGTCAGAAAGACGAGCTTGGAGATAGTAGTCTCAATTTCGAGTTCGATGCGCACGTCGGTGACTGTGCCGCGAGGCAGTGTTCCGGCGCGGCGTAGCCAGCGCGAAAGTGTTTTGGCTGTGAGCGACAAGTCACGCATGCAGACTCTTCACCTTGGGAAGCCCCAATCAAATGGTGGGCGGCCCAACAACTTCTATCCACTTATAGCCTCTTGTGTTGCAAAACGAGAAACTATCGCATAGTACGTCGTTGCCGCGCACGTTCCTCGGGATTGTTCACTCTTCCTATTGTTGCAGGTAACCGGCACAGCGTTATTCGGGTGGTCGTAGCGATTCTTCGGGAATCAGCGGTTAGCTTAATTCGCATCCACTTCTGTACTCATTCGCATTCTCTTTTGTATATTCGCGTTCTCTTCTGAAACTCACACGAGACTTCCTGATCTTTCCCTCTTCCTTCGCTCTCATCTTCGCACGGCAGCCCAGCGACGCAACCTTCATTGCGCTAGCTCCATTCCGGTTCTCCACTTCGTTACGACCTGCCAGGTGCATCGCTGTGCGCCACCCGTGCTTCGACTCGGCAAACGGAAGGGGGAAAACGCATTTTCAACACCAATGAAATCAAATGCGAGACGACGAGAGACACCGGCAGCACGTCGCTTACTTTGCGAACCGCGAGCAACTGCGATTTATCGAGCCGCGACATTGCGACCTGCCCATAACGTTCGAGCATCCAGTCGAAGCCAACTATTGCCAAAGAGCGCAAGCGGGCATATACTCCGTCCCCTCACTTGCCCCCCTTACAAATAAGGTGAGCCAAGTTGAGATGGAGGCAGGCGATTGCGAGGGTCGCTTGCCTCCGCTTTTTTTGCTTTGGCCTTCGGGCCCCTGGTCTTTGGTCTTCGGTCTTTGATCTTTGGCAAGGAATACTTGATCCTATCAAACGCGTAAGTACCCAGAGCGAACTAAGACCAAGGACCCAAGACCAAAGACCAGGTTTGAAATGAACATCGGCATCACGGTCTATCCCACCTATGGCGGCAGTGGCATCGTCGGCTCTGAGCTGGGAAAAGAACTGGCGGCACGCGGCCACACCATCCACTTTATCTCCTCCTCTTTGCCTACCCGGCTCACAGAACTTAACGAGCGCGTGCGCTTCCATGAAGTCGAGATGATGTCGTATCCGCTGTTCGAGCATCAGCCTTATACCCTGGCGCTCGCGACCAAAATGGCGAAGGTCGCGGAAACCGAGAATCTGGATTTGCTTCACGTACACTATGCAATTCCGCATTCGATCAGCGGTATCCTCGCCCGCGAATCGCTGAAGCCAAAGCGATACCTGCCCGTGATTACCACGCTCCATGGGACAGACATCACCCTCGTGGGCGCCGATCGTTCATACCTTCCAATCACACGCTACGGTATCGTTCAGTCAGACGGCGTGACCGCAATTTCGCATTACTTGAAAGAAGCGACGAAAGAGATCTTTCAGTTTGACGAGATCGAGGTTATTCCAAACTTTATTTGTCAGACTGATTACGCGCGTCATCCGGTTGAAGATTTGCGCTCGTCGCTTGCTCCCGAGGGCGAGCCGCTGCTGGTCCACGTTTCAAACTTTCGTCCAGTGAAGCGACCGGTTGATTGCGTAGAGATACTTGCGCGCGTGTTGCAAAAAGGAGTTGCCACGCGCCTGGTGATGGTTGGAGACGGTAGCGAACGGACAAATGTCGAGCACCGGGCGCGTTGTCTTGGTGTTTACGACAAGTGCGTTTTCGTTGGTAAGCAACCAAACATCGTGGACTATCTCTCGGCCGCGGACGTTTTGCTGTTGCCGTCTGAGCAAGAGTCTTTTGGCCTTGCCGCGCTCGAAGCAATGGCCTGCGAAGTACCAGTTATTGCTTCTCGCGTTGGCGGAATCCCGGAAGTCGTTACGGATTGCGACACGGGATTTCTGAGCGAGGTGGGCGATGTCGAGAAGATGGCTGCGGATGCGGCGGGACTTCTGAGTGCTACAGGGTTGCGGCGCGAGATGGGGAAGCGGGCGCGACAGTTTGCCGTGACGCACTATCGTACCGACATTGTCATACCGCGATATATCGAGTTTTACGAACAAGTCTTGCAAAAGCCCCGGGGAAAAGTTTAGATGAAAAGAATATTCCTCATTGCCACGCTTGCTGGTCAACTCATCCTGGGACCACTTGCATCATTAGGTTTTGCGCAAGAGGCGACTTCTCAAGAGCGGCAGACGAAACCTCAAACCGGACCACAACAACCGGCGCGGCGAGGCGACGAAGACGTCGTCAGGATCACAACAAATCTGGTTCAGGTTGATGCCGTAATCGTGGACAAAAAAGGGCAGCCGGTAACGGATCTGCGCTCAGATGAAGTTCAAATTTTCGAAGATGGCCATCAACAGAAGATAACGCATTTCTCATTTGTCGCTTCAGAATCCCCGGTGACCGCGTTGACGCAGCCCGCGCCTCCAGATAAGAATGCACCGCCGCTCCCGCCGGTTAAATTGCATCCGGAGGACGTGCGCCGCACCATCGCTCTCATTGTCGACGATCTCGGCCTCTCGTTCGAAAGCACATATTACGTGCGCCACGCACTCAAGAAATTTGTAGAACAGCAGATGCAGCCTGGTGACCTGGTGGCGATCATACGCACCAGCGGCGGCATTGGAGCTCTGCAGCAATTCACTGCCGACAAACGACAACTCTACGCCGCCGTTGAACGCGTAAAGTGGTATGCCAGTGGCCGCTCAGCTGTAGGCGTCTTCGCGCCGCTCGGAGATAACATCGCAAATAGTGAAGAAGCACGGGCGGCTAACGAAGATTTCAATCAATTTCGTGAGGATGTTTTTGCCGTCGGTACGCTCGGCGCCGTTCGGTACGTTGTCAGGGGTATGCATGAGTTGCCGGGACGCAAGTCAATTTTGTTGATTTCTGACGGCTTCAGAATTTATAGCCGCGACGATCCGAGCCGTAATTACCGAGCTCTATCAGCCCTGCGCCATCTGATAGACGAAGCAAATCGAGCGACGGTGGTAATCTACACAATGAACGCAACAGGATTACAGACGGTAGGACTTACCGCGGCCGATTCAACCGCTGGGATGGATTCTGCGCAACTCGAACAGCAATTGAGCAATCGTCGCACCGCGGCTTTCGAATCGCAGGAAGGACTGGATTACCTGGCCAGGGAGACCGGCGGAATAGCCATTCGCAACAACAACGATCTCAGCGGCGGAATTCGTCGCGTGATTGAGGATCAAAAAAGCTATTACTTGATCGGCTACCGCCCTGAGGAATCTACCTTCGATGCGAAGACGGGACGACGCACGTTTCATAAATTGAGTTTGAAGGTTTCGCGGCCGGGAAAGTTCAGCGTACGAATGCGCAATGGATTCTTTGGGGTTGCTGATAACGAAGATAATGCCATCGCAGCCACGCCGAACCAACGCATGATTAACGCGCTGATTTCTCCCTTTGGCGCCGCGGGTGTGCGTTTGCGACTGACCACGTTGTTCGCGAATGACGCAAAGGCTGGTTCATACATGCGTTCGTTGCTTCACGTAAATGCAGATGATCTGACTTTTACGGATCTTCCAGGTGGCTCGCACAAAGTAGAGTTTGATGTCGTGGCCCTCACGTTTGGAGACAATGGCAACATAATCGATGAGGCGGGCCGAGCCTACAGCATGCGCATAAATGGAAATGATTATCAGCGTATTCGAAGGAACGGCTTCGTTTATTTGTTGACGGTGCCGATCAAGAAGGCCGGCGCTTACCAACTGCGAGCCGCGCTGCGCGATCACGGATCGGAACACATAGGATCCGCCAGCCAGTTTATCGAAGTACCCGACCTTAAGAAGAACCGGTTGGTTGTGTCCGGCATCCTCGTAACCGCAATAGATCCAGCTGCAGCGAAGCAGCAGTCTGCCGAGGCTGGCACCGCTGATGCTAACGAATCGCCAGGGAATCAAAACACCGAAGCGAATGAAGTGGCCAGTGCTAGAACCAGCGCTGCCACACGCCAGTTTAAGCCCGGCCAGATCTTGCGATACTCTTTCGTGATCTACAACGCGCGTTTGGTAAAAGCAACCGCTCAGCCTCCGTTAACGACGCAGGTGCGGCTAATTCGCGATGGGCAACCGATCTTTACGGGCAAAGAAACGAGTTTTACTAACACAAGCCAGCCCGACCTGAAACGGATTACATTTGGCGGTGCATTAAAATTAGGCCGTGACCTCTCGCCAGGCGAATACGTGTTGCAGGTAATAGTCATCGATCCGCTCGCTGATGAGAAACACCGAGTCGCTACGCAATGGATCGATTTTGAAGTTGTTAAATAGGTATTAGGTATCGGGTATCAGGTGGCAGGTGCCGGGCGTCAGTCGAAACCTCAAATCACCCTAATGAATTGGACTCCTCGGGTGCTTTTTAACTCCGAAACCTTAGGAGGGATTATGAAGAGTTTTCGAGAATTGAGAGTTTGGCAGAAAGCAATGGACCTCGTTGGAGGTTTATGTTCTGACTCGGGATTTTCCGAAGCAAGAAACCTATGCGCTGACGAGTCAAGTTAGGCGCGCAGTCATTTCAATTCCTTCTAATATCGCCGAAGGTAATACGAGGGAACATATCAAGGAGTACCTTCATCATCTTTCAATGGCTCAAGCTTCTTTGGCGGAAGTTGAAACGCAACTGGAGACTGCAACCCGTCTAAAATATCTGCAATCAGATCAACTGACAGAGTTATTGCTGGAAACAAGTTCTCTTGGAAAACAACTTTACGCTTTACGTAATGCTTTAATCCGAACCTGATTCGGTGCGATGCCGCTAACTGACACCCGACATCCATCACCCGATATCATGCCTGTGCGCTCCATTATCATCGGTACCGCCGGCCACATCGACCACGGAAAAAGCGCACTCGTTCAAGCCCTGACAGGAAAGGATCCCGATCGTTTACCCGAAGAAAAGCGGCGCGGCATAACCATCGATCTTGGTTTTGCCGATCTTGATCTCGGGGAGATCCGTGTCGGCTTCGTCGATGTGCCCGGTCACGAGCGTTTCGTCAAAAACATGCTTGCGGGAGTGCATGGAATCGATGCCGTGGCCCTTGTGATTGCAGCAGACGAAGGCGTGATGCCGCAAACACGAGAGCACTTCGACATTTGCCGGCTACTCGGAGTTCGACAGGGTCTGGTGGTGCTCACCAAAATAGATCTGGCTGAAGAGGACCTGCTCGCCCTGGTCCGCGCCGAGGCCGAAGAACTCGTCGCCGGTTCGTTTCTGGAAGGTGCGCCTATCATCGCCGTGAGCGCGCGCACGGGAGAGGGTTTGGAGCAATTTCGCGAGGCGCTGCGCCAAATCGCCGGCGACGTGCCGGCGCGTTCTTCGGATTTTGTGGCGCGGTTGCCAATCGATCGTGCTTTTACGATGAAAGGCTTTGGCGCAGTAGTAACCGGCACGCTCGTGTCGGGAGAGATTGCCGCGGGCGATGAGCTTGAGTTGCTTCCGGCCGGTCTTCGCGTGCGTGCTCGCGGCGTGCAAGTGCACGGGACTTCAGTTCCTCGCGCACAGTCCGGCCAGCGAACGGCGGTGAATCTGGCGGGCGTAGATACAGCCGACATCGCACGGGGAATGGTGCTGGCGCCGATAGGCCGCATACGTCCAACGCAAATCATCGACGTTCAGCTCAGCGTTTTGCCCGGCGCGCCTCGGGCCATCCGCACACGTGCCCGTCTGCGCATTCACCTGGGAGCGGCGGAAGTGCTGGCTCGCGTTAAAGTGCTCCACGTTCGCGGCGAAATTCCACCGGGCGAAACTGCCTTCGCGCAGTTGCGCTTCGAGAGCCCGGTTGTGGCCCTCCACGACGAGCGTTTCATCGTTCGCTCTTACTCACCCGCGCAGACAATTGCCGGTGGCCTGGTCTTGGATCCTCAGGCTACAAAGCATCGCGGCAGGGAAATGGCCAGGACGCATGGAAGGTTGCGCGTGCTATCTAACGGCAACCGTTCTGACAAGCTCGCAGTATTCGTTGAAGCGTCCAGTGATGCGGGACTACGACTCTCAGACATAGCGGCGCGAACGGGTTGGAACGACGAAGTGATTTCGCAAGCTGCGCTCGAGGCCCGGGGGACAACGATAGTCGAGGCCGAAGGGGTGCTTATAGCCAGGAAGAATTTCGACCGGCTCGCCCGGGCAGCAGTTGACTCAGTAAAGCTTCATCACCAGCGCGAGCCGCTCTCTCGCGGCCTGGCGCGCGAGACCTTGCGAGATCGTCATTTCGCTCATGCCGCTCCAGAAGTATTTCGCGCAATCATTGCGTATCTCGAAAAAGGCGGCACGCTTGTTACAGAAAAAGATGTCGTTCGCTTGAGCGAGCACGGAGTTGAACTATCGCCTGCGGACATCCAGCTCCGTGAAAAAATTGCAAAAGTCTATGAGAAAGCCGGACTCGCAGCGCCAACCTTCGATCAGGTACTCGTAGAGGCTGGAGTTTCAGCGGCGCAGCGAGCGCATGGAAGAAAGATTCTGCAACTACTCATCGACGATAGAACTCTGGTGCGTGTGCAAGGCGAGATGTTTTTTCATTCCACGGCGCTCGAGCGTTTGAAAAAGCTGTTGCGTCAGTACGCGGCCGAGCATGAGCCGGAGCGACTCATCGACGTTGCGAAATTTAAGGGTCTGGCGGGAGTCTCACGCAAGTACGCTATCCCCTTGCTCGAATTTCTCGATAGTCAACACATCACACGCCGCGCGGGAGACCAGCGTCTAATACTCTGAAATTTCGTAACTATCGCGCGTCGAGCCTTGCACGTCCTGCTGCACTGGATTGTCGCGCGGCATGACTTCCTGCCGTTTGGTGAAGAGATAGGAGTGGGAATGCGCACGAGCGGCCAAGCTTTGGAGTTGAGAACAAGATTCGGTAATAAAATGCGTCGTCGCGCTACTCTTGCCGGCGCGCTCGAGTCCCTTTTTCAGCGGCCTGCCGGGTCGCATTGCCAATCATCCAAAAACGGGAATTCAAAACTTGCGTTCCGCGATTTGTGGCGT
Organism: Pyrinomonadaceae bacterium; assembly: GCA_036395055.1. Taxonomy (GTDB): domain Bacteria; phylum Acidobacteriota; class Blastocatellia; order Pyrinomonadales; family Pyrinomonadaceae; genus PSRF01. The sequence goes on from DASWDX010000519.1 coordinate 8,359, forward strand.
TAACATGCTGGCCATAATCGGCTTTTTCCATAAACCTTCATAGCGACTCATTTACCGGAGGGTAAAATGAAGATAAAAGAGTTGTTGGCCGCGGTGTTGGGTTTAGCTTCAGCCGTTGGTGCGATCTACTTCTTCTACATATTTGTGACTTGGGAGGATCCGGGAGGCGGCCACAAGTACGGCTGGTATTCACTGGGCCTGGCTGCGGTTGCGTTCGTCTGCGGCCTAATCTACTTCCTGGGTCACGTCAATCAGGAAGAAGAGATTCACATCACGCAGTAAGCTGCGATACTCCAGGCATTCTGGGTTCGTTCGCGGTATATTTGGCTGACACCCGACAAAGCTGATTGCGCGCCACTGTAGTTGTTATAGAAACCGAATTTGACGCCGTTTGTGCACAGTAGCGGCTTCTGTTGCGCAAACGGCGCTTAGTTTGTCATAAAGATCAAAACTGTTTAGGAGAGGCGAATGTTTATAGGGTCGATGTTAATGCTTGCGCAAGTGGATACAACTTTTAACAAGCCTACTTACTTCATCCCGGTGTTCCTGGGGATGTTCATGCTTGGCGCCATTGCCTCGTTGGTGGCGGCGGTGCTCGGCTTCGCGCGCGCGCGCGCCTTTGGGCCATCGGCGAGGTGGTTTTCATTCGCCGCTGTATGCCTGCTGCTATTTCATATTCAAATCCTCGCGATCGGTTTCGGGGCTATAAGTAATTACACTGATCTGGCATTTGGTATGGTGGCGGTTTTCAATTTATTCGTTGTCCTGGGCGCTGTCTGCGCAATTCTGGGTTTTATTAGCCTGACTAACCCACGCTAGCGATTGTTCAGTAGCGGCTGCGGTAGCGGGCGGTAGAATTTTCTTGATGGGAAAGAGACTTCTAATTATCGCCGCGCTCACACTTCTTGTGAGCGCGGCCTTTTTCTTGATTGTGCGGCGGAGTAATTCGTTTCCCGGATCGAGATCAGACACTTTCGTCCGAACTCGCGGGAGTCGCTTCGTGATCGATGGTCGACCGTTTCGTTTTGTAGGCGCCAACGTTTCTGTGATGTATCGCGACGAGGATCGCGCGCGCATGCCGGAGACTCTGCGACAAGCCTCCCAGGCAGGCATTCGCGTAGTGCGGGTTTGGGCCTCAGGTGAAGGTGGCCCGGGCGAGGTCGGGCCGGTTGCCGATTTGGCGGACTGGCCGCGCACGCATCCCTTACGCTGGGCACCAGACAAATGGAATGAAGAAGCGCTTGCTCATCTTGACCACGTCATCGCGGAAGCAGCGCGCAACAAACTCCTGGTGCAACTCTGTCTGGCAAACTGGTGGCGCGATACCGGTGGCGTCACACAGTATCTTCGCTGGGCCGGCATCACTGATGCCGCCGATGAGAAGTTTCGGTTTGGCATCAACACGGAACGCGCGATGCTTTTTTACACAAATGAGCAGACACGGCGTCTTTATCGTGAGCATCTGGAGAAACTTGCCACGCGGCGTAACACCGTAACTGGAACGCTCTATCGCGACGATCCAAACATTTTTGGCTGGGAGCTGATGAATGAAGCTCAGGCGGTAACGAGCCGCTGGTCGGAACGCCGCGCGTGGATTGCGGAGATGAGCACTTATCTAAAATCGCTCGATCCCAACCACATCATCGCTCCCGGTGATTGGGGTTATCGCACAGCCGCGGAAAGGCGCGAGTGGCTGGCTGATCATCAATTGCCGAATATCGACTACTGCGACGTGCACAGTTATCCCCGTGACGACGGCGACAGTTTTGTTGATTCGCCCCGCGCGCTGGGCGAGTTCATTGAAAACCGAGCAGCCGCAACGTTTTCACTGAAGAAGCCACTTGTGTTCGGGGAATTCGGGATGGGGGTAGAAGGCTACAACGGTTTTTCGCAAGTGGAGTGGTATCGCGCTTTTCTCGAAAGCAATGTTCGGGCCGGCTCTGGCGGCGCGATGTTTTGGATTCTAACGCCTGATCCCGCTCGCGGTTACGGCATAACCTACACCACGGATCGCGACAAGGAAGTGCTCGGTGAAATTACGCGCGCTTCGCAAATGTTTACCTCGCTCTCCGAAGCTGATCCGCCCGCACGATTACTCGACGCTTCAAGACACCTGGTACCGCGACAGTTTGCCTGGTCGCGTTCAGCCGATGATCCGGCAACGTTGCCGCAGGTTATCGTCCGGGAAGACAAGTCCATTCTCTATCGCTTCAAGCCGCAGATGGCGGCAAGCGAGCGATTCGAGAAGGTGGGCGGCGGCCCGGGATACATTTGGGGATTCGGAGTCGGACATCTTGAGTACACGGTCCCGGCTCGCGAGGATCGTCGCCGCGTGAGCCACTTGATTGTTCGGGCGCACATTCAGCCGGTGCTTCCCATTGATGCGAAACCGGAGAACATCAAGACGCGGGCCACGCTTTTTGTGAATGGGCAGGACTGTGGCTCGCGGCTAATCTCGGTCGAACCCGCTGGTCAGCCACTAATTCAGGAATGGCGCGCCGATGCGTTGTTAGTCAGGCTTCGCGCGATGCGCGGCCGACCGATCAGTATTCGCTTCGCCGTCACTCCCGGATTTGATTGGCTCTACGGTGTGAACATCTCAAGCTGGCCGGAAGGCTACGAGTCGCACGATGCGAAGCCCGTAGAGGTAGAAGTGAGGCGGTAGCTTTTGCCAGGCCTTCGGAACAGGTTTAAAGAGTTCTTGCATCGTCTAGTAGGAGTGGCGGGAAGCTATAGTCTGGACTATGCTTGTGAGGTGGCAATATCGTGCGGGCATGTCGACCGTACTGCGAATTGGACCTTATAGGTTCTTCTTCTACGCAGGTGATCGAAACGAACCGCAACACGTTCACGTTGAACGCGATAATAACCTGGCGAAGTTTTGGCTTGATCCCGTGAGATTGCAAACGAGCGGAGGTTTTACTAGAACCGATATTAGTCGTATCCAGAAACTCGTTGAAGTCAACAGAGAAATTCTGTCGCGGAGTTGGAATGAGTTCTTTAACCTCTGATGTTAGAGCACTGAACGTTGTTATCACAGCTGACAGTTTAACGGTCGACTTGAACGACGGCCGTTCGATCTCGGTCCCTCTTGCGTGGTACCCAAGGCTTTTGCACGGCACTCCTGAAGAGCGTAATAACTGGCGGCCAATAGGAAATAGCGAGGGCATCCACTGGCCCGAACTGGATGAGGACATCAGCATTGAGAACTTGTTGTTGGGAAAACCTTCCGGTGAAAGCCAGGATTCGTTTAAGAAATGGTTGAAAGAACGAGCCGCAGTACCTCCCAGTCCTGCCTAGGATTAAAGGTGCCATAGAGCAATATCGTAGGAAGTAGACATGGCCAAGCTCGAAACGGCACTCAGTCTCGAACAGATGCTAGAGGGCATGCGCCAGCTTAGTGATCAAGAAAAACGGGCGCTGACTGCAATGGTCTTGTCAGACGTGAGATTGGAAGTATTCGTAGAAGAGTTAGACGATAACCTGACGTGTGAGCGAGCGGCAAGCGAGGGACCGCCGCAGCCGTTTAGTCCTAACGAATTGACTGAGCATGAACTATGAGCTATCGCGCTCCCCGCAGGCACTTCGGCAATTGCGACATCTGCACAGAACCCATCCAAGAATAATTCTCTTAATCATCGCCGCCGTAACCGCCCTTTCAGCTAACCAACGTCCTTTGGGTGCAACAAAACTCGTGAACCGACCGGAATGGAGAATCAGAGTGATTGACTATCGCATCCTTTATCGAATCGACGATAAGAACAGAACTTGACCATTGCTTCTGTTTCCTATCGCCGCGACGTTTACAGATAGCGGGTTGAAGGGCAGTGGACATGCCAATAACAAGCATTGTTATTACAGATAACAGTCTGACGATGGACTTGAAAGACAGCCGTTCGATCTCGGTCCCTCTTGCGTGGTACCCGAGGCTTTTGCATGGCACTTCTGAAGAGCGTAACAAGGAGATTGGAAATAGTGAGGGCATCTACTGAACCGAACTGGATGAAGATATCAGCGTTGAGAACTTGTTGTTGGGAAAACCTTCCGGCGAGAGCCAGGATTCGTTCAAGAAATGGCTGAAAAAACGAGCTGCAGTACCTTCCAGTCCTGCCTAGCATAAAAACCTGTCAGACCAATATGACCTGCCATGGGTAAGGCTGTTGTAGTTAGCGAGTTCCGCCTTTTAAATGCCGGTCGAGAAAATCCGCACTCGCACGGTAAGCTCTCAACCAATCCTCATGCCGCAGAAAATCGTGTATCTCGTCCGGAAAGATCAACTGCTCAAACTTCACGCCCTGATTTCTGAGTGCCTCTACCAAATGCACTGTTTCGCTAAACGGCACGTTGCGATCGTCGTCGCCGTGAATCAAGAGCACCGGCGAACGCCACGTCTTGATCGAAGAGAGAGGTGACGATTCAAACGCCAGCCTCGCTGCTTCAGGCTTGGCCAGCGGATCATAGGCAGGGACGAAGTTGCGCACCACGATATTCCAATCATGAACTCCGTGCATGTCTACGCCGGCCGCGAAAAGATCGGAGGCTCGCGACAACCCCATTGCTGTCAAGTAGCCGCCGTATGAACCGCCCCACAGTCCAATTCGTTTAGCGTCAACATCCGGACGATTGCGCATGTAGATTCCGGCGCCCATTACATCGTTGAATTCGCTGCCGCCGGTCGCTCCGTAGTTCAGAGCTTCGCGAAACTCCATGCCGTAGCCAATTCCGCTGCGGTAATTTACAGACAACACGATGTAGCCATGATTGGCAAGATACTGATTCATCGCATAAGCGTTGCGGTAGTAATACATGTAATGCCAACCCAGCAGCATCTGCCGTCGCGAGCCTCCATGGAAGAACAGAATTGCCGGATGGCGCTTGGTCTTGTCGAGGTTCGCCGGCAGAAAAAGTTGGCCATGAATCTTCATGCCATCGGCACTATCGAAAATCACTTGCTGCGGTTCCACCAACGCATTTTCAGGAAACTCAGAGGGAATCGTGTCGGGCGCGAGGTCGCGTGTACTTTGGGCGCCCACCTGAATCGCAGCACGACCCGGACGTTTTCCATCTGAGTGGAAGAAGGCAATTGCTTTCCCATCGCTGGTTGCAACCGGCGACCACTCGATTCCGCTACCCAATATCGCCGCGGTTACTGCGGTCGCCTGCTTTCCTCCTGCTGCGGGTACGCGCCAGAGGTATCGGCGATCAATATCGGTTTGATTTGAAGAATAGATAATCTCTTTTTTATCCGCGCTGGCCGTCACATGCTCAACCTCGAACTCTCCAGGCGTAAGGAGAGTCGCTTTGTTCAAGTCGCCCGACGAAGAAACCGAATAGAGGTGCGTCCAGCCGTCTTTCTCCCAGGGAAAAACGATTCGGTTATCTGCCGACCAGACAATTTGATCGTCGGCAACAATATTTCTGAACACGCTGCCCTTGCCCTTGTCTGCCTTCCATATTTCACGTCCCACTCCAGTGTCAGCATCGGCAACGCGAATTGACCATGGCTCGCCGCTACGCTTGGGCGCAAACGCCGCTGCCTCGCGCGAAGCAGGAATACGGATGAATGCCACTTGTTTACTGTCACGTGACCAAACGGGCTCGCTGTCGCGATCCACGCTCGCGTCTAGATAACGCACAGTTTTCCCCGCGAGATCGTAGAAGCCAACGAAGCTGTGGTCTCCTCGGCCATTGATGAAGGCCAACTTCGAACCGTCGTGTGACCAGCGAATAGAATCGGGTCGCCCTCTTGGCTGAACGAG
>DASWDX010000520.1:0-4681 GCA_036395055.1 Pyrinomonadaceae bacterium
TTTGCTAAAAGAACCCCAATGAGCCTTCAGAGGACCCTATATCTGCCAAATTCAGTCACAAAAATTCCGGTTCCGGCAGAAACCGAAAATTTTCTGGGAGTTTTGACTGGAAAACCAGCTTTCTTGTTGGGTCATATCGCACGTTCCCTCCTGCTGGGCCTTTACGGCGCGCGTGGCGCGCCAGGAAGGACAATGCTTATAGGCTAACCTTGATATGTCCCGGAGCGTCACCAGTCGTCCTGTGGTTACTATAATTACCATCCACATACACTTTTACATGCCCCGTGCTTTCGTGATCTACACAGGCAGTCCCGGAATCATCCGTGATAAAGCCCTTAGTCATGCCTTCCCAAAACTCTAAAGACACATTACGACCTTTCGCAGGCTTGCCGTTCTCAAAGACACTGACTTTAGTTGTGTGACTCATAATTGTTTCCACTCTCCAAAATTCGCAGTTGATTTGGTCTAGTACTTTAAACACTCTACACCAATTCGGAGAGTGGGACAAAACGGGGGCTAGGCCGCCTTTCGCTGTTCCGATTCACCGGAACGTACTTGCATCCCCGGATACCACCGGTGAAATGTTGTCTGAAGGTCTTCATTCAAAACCTGTGTCCGAACTTGTAATAACAGATGCGCCCCTCGCTCCAACGCATTTGCTGCTTCTTCACCATCCGCTTGCTGACCACATAATTGACCGTCGATTCCACAAACGCCGTCGAGATCGGTGTTCCTTCGGCACGCCAGCTTGACTCTCTCAAAGTATTGTTAAGCGGCGTGCCGAAGGAACACTATGATTCTTGCTACAGTGTTGAGCCCAATACAAGTACTGAGCTGATAAATCCTTTCTTTTCAATCACCAGGTTCTGAGAGCGTTGATTTCTGCGCGTTTGCTAAAAGAACCCCTGTCATGTTTCGCGGGGCGTTTGCGCTTTAGAAGGTGAGCGCAGTTGATGCTCGATCAGAAGTGAGGGAAACCAAAACAAAAGGAGTGAATATGAATAAGTTCGCGAGAATTTATTGTTCTGTCTTTTGACCTGGGCCGCGCAAGCGCAATCCACCACAGCGAACGAACAGGCCGCCGCAACCGACCGGAAAGCGGCCGACTCAGAGACCATAATCCCGAGCGGCTCGAAAGTTTTCGTCGCGCCGATGGAGGGGTTCGAGACTTATGTGATCGCCGCCTTGGCCAAGAAGAAGACGCCGTTGTTGGTTGTCAGCAAACGTGAGGAGGCCTATTTCGAGATCATCGGCAATAGCGAGAGCCAGAAGGCTGGATGAGTCGAGATCATCTTCGGGACCGGCCTGCCGACGGTCGAGGGGAGCATTCAGGTCATCAATTTGAGAACCGGAGTAGTGGGTTACGCCGTCTCGGAGCATCGGCGGGACGCCAACTTCGGCAAACGCAGCGTCGCCGAATACCTGGCCAAAAAGATCGGTGAGAAGATGCGCAATGACGAAAAGATGTTCCCGAAGCGGCAAGAAATCGAAAGATGAATTGCCGGCAATTACCCTAAACCCGGGCGCTCTCAGTCAACTGAACGACTACAACCGGGCGCCCCGGAGGCTCTTCCTTCGCGCGAAGCGCGCCCGTCACTTGATCGGGTTCTGTTTGAAGCATAAGTTCGCCGTTTGCCTGGGTTCCAACCCTGGCGCTGAAGGATTGAATACAAAGACTGCTCATAAGTTGTTACTTTGCAAAGAGCCAGGTTTTGCACTCTTGACAAACTTATGATTCCAAACTGCGCTGGCGGCAAACTTATGATTTCAGATCCCAGGATCAAAGGTGAGCTTTCGGCTGGATGCCACGCTTTCGTCGCCTGGCGCAGGATTATGATCGATCGCCTGAAATTCTGGCCAGACTGCGCTATCTGGCCTTCATCGTTCTGATGTTAAAGAACGTAGCGAGGGCCTCCCTTAAAGAGGGCCTCGCTTAAAGTTGATAACAGGCTTTAGTGTTGAAACACTAGCCCCATTTCACAACCTCACGAAGGAGAATCTATGAAGAAAGCATTGTTCTTAGCCTCCCTGTTGGCTCTCTGTTTGCCGCTAGCGGCTTCAGCGCAGGAGGTGGCCCCCAAAGTCGAGATTTTTGGCGGCTACTCGTATCTGCGCGCCGATACCGGCAATACGGGTCTTGACGCCATCAACGCGCACGGATTCAACACGTCGCTAGCCGGGAACATCACCAAACACGTCGGCATCGTCAGCGAATTCAGCCGGTTCACCATATCGGAGTCGTTCACCGACCCGATCTTAGGCGGCATCAACGTCAATTCCAACGTGTTAACCTACTTATTCGGTCCGCGCGTCACTCTTCATAGAGGAAAGGCGGAACCGTTTGTTCACGCCTTGCTTGGAGGGGCGCGCGAAAACGACAAGGCTTCGGGTGGACTTGTTGTTGAAGCGACGGATAACGCATTCGCATTCGCGCTGGGAGGCGGACTTGATGTCAAGGTGAATGACAATTTCGCCATCCGCGTCGCTCAGGTTGATTACTTGGGAGACAAATTAGGAAGTGAAACGGCGAACAACTTCCGATACTCGGTCGGGATCGTCATCCGTCTGGGTAAGCGGTGATTCCAGAGGATCGAGGATCGCGTCATTCATTTTATCCTCGATCCTCAATCTTCCATCCTTAATCCTCAATCTTCATCTTCAAGCACTTACGTTGTCGCGCGAGCGATCTCAGTAAACCGGCTTCTTGGAGAGCGTTAGATTCCGGGAGGCACGCGGCAACAAATGCTGAGTGCCGCCGCATGACCCCCCGGAATCTAACGCTCTCCGTTAGGGCGAACATATGGTTTGCGTTCGAAGAATCCGGCTGGTCTCCACCTGAGAAGCCGGAGATTGTTGGATTGCGCGTTGAATTCCAGGAAACCGAATTGCAGCGCCGTGTCAAACGTGTTGCTGGCAAATGGAATTCCACAAAACGGATCTGGGAAATTAACTGTGACCAGGCCGTGGCGCTTGGTCTCAATAAGCGGACGGCGCTTCGCGCCGCCGCTGATGCTGAGCGTTAGGCCGCTCAACCACATCGCTTATGGCACAACGACAAATACCTCCTGAACGAAAGGAGATCTTTTACATTGGCATGGCCGTCGGGGTCATCGGATTCCTCTGCTTCATTTCCACCTTCTTCTCGGCCGCATCGAGTTTCGGCGACTTCAGCAATTTCGAGGAACGTGGCCGTTCGATGGGCACGCGAGCAGTGGTCGGCATGGTGATGATGATTGCCGGAGGCATCATGGTTAGCATTGGGCGGATGGGCTTGGCTGGCTCAGGGATCAAGCTCGACCCTGAGGAGGCGCGGCGCGATCTTGAGCCGTGGGCGCGGATGACCGGAGGGATCGTCAAGGACGCGATCGACGAGGCAGGCATCAAGCTGGGCGGCCAGCCACCGAGCGAGGAGTTGCCGTTCGATGAGCGGCTTCGCCGCCTCCAGAAGTTGCGTGACGAGGGACTGGTCAGCGAACAGGAGTATGAGAGCACAAAGAAGAAAATTCTTGAGAGTGCATGAGCGGCCTAACCATGCGCTGCAGCGAACGGCGGCGGGCCGTCGCGGTTGCCATCGAGAGCATTAGATTCTGGGGGATCTTATTTGGCCGAAAGGTCTCAGCTCTGTAAACTGCCTGGATGAACAGAGATACCCAACCGCCCTTTACTTACCAACTTCGTATTGTTCTTCGTGATGTCAGTCCTTTGATCTGTGTCCCTTATAGGTATTAAGCCGATTATCAAGTGTGTGAGTCACCAATCATGTGAGCATATGGAAACTCGACCATCCCTGTCCGGGACCGGGAAAAATTTCGTTAGACAAGAGCCATGAGTTCGCTTATGAAAACACCTCGTTCGATTACGAATTTGTGTCCCAACCGTGCGACGGTTAGCCGAAGAGTTTCGAATCGAACGAGGTGCTTTGATCGACAACGCATTCTCAGATGTTGTCCTGCAAGGACTTTACTATAAGGGTTGCGCTAGATCAAAGCCTGAAGTGCTTATCAACTTCACTGATAAGGAGAATCAGGTTATGACTCATTCAAAGATCAAATCGACCGAATTTGCGGCCTACATCGGTATCGATTGGGCCGATCAAAAGCACGACATTTGCCTGCGGGAGGCTGGTTCGAATCGGATCGAGTCTCTACAGATTGATCACAAGCCCGACTCGATCAGCAACTGGGTTTCAGAGTTACGGCAACGATTCCAAGGCAGGTCTATTGCGATCGCTTTGGAGCAAAAGCGCGGCGCATTGCTTTACTCGCTCATGCTCTATGAGTTCATCATTCTATATCCAGTCAATCCCCATGCGTTGGCTAGCTATCGGGAGGCCTTCAAAACCAGTGGGGCGAAGGATGATCCAGACGATGCGGATTTGCTGCGCGAGATGGTCTACTTGCACCATGACAAACTGCATCCTTGGACACCCGACGACCCGTTGACAAGAGAGCTCTCTTTGCTGGTCGAATATCGCCGGCGGCTGGTCGATGACAAAACTCGCCTGACCAATCGGCTGCAGGCTTTGCTCAAACAGTACTTCCCGCAGGCGCTCGACTGGGCAGGTGAACTCGATACTTTACGAGCCCTCGAATTTCTTACCCGCTGGCCGCAACTGGAGGCCATTCAGGTAGCCACGCCCGAGCAAGTGCGGGATTTTTATCGGCAATATTATCGCTTGGGA
>DASWDX010000521.1:0-7205 GCA_036395055.1 Pyrinomonadaceae bacterium
GCTTCTGAAACCAGAAACTCGGGCGTCACGATCATCGGCACGTAAAACCCTGCTGCGGTATTGAAGAGCCGAATACGCGCCTGGCGGCGAACGTTTGCCAGGTGGCCGAAGTTCCAGGTCACCAGGTAATCAATCTTGTGACAAGAGGCAATCGCCACGTGCAAAGCGTCGGCAATATATTTGCGGTGAAATATTCCGCGCGAGATGTAACCGTCCGCCAATATGGCTGCTTCTTCGGTTAGTTCTACCTGCTCGAGGCTCGACGTTAAGTTCAAGTAGGACGAACGATGCGGCTCGGTAAGTCGCTCCAGCTCCCGATTAACAAGCGGCGAAATAACCGCGCGGTAGTCCGGCATCTCGTGTTCCCACCAGCGAATCGTTAAATCGCGCCGAAAAGGTTCGCCGTTATCGAGGTAGGCGCCGATGACCGATGTCTCGAGATAAAGACTTTGCTTCATTGATCCAGGTTCTCGTTCATTTCCCGATGCTCTTCCGGTTTGATAACTTCGCCACTCCTGGCGTTCTTATTGAGCGGTTCCAATCGAATCAAGCCTCGCTGAAAATCAAAGGCGACGCGAAAGTGGCGCAGGTAATTTCCGCCCAGAATTCCATTTTGCGTGAAGCCGGCTGTTTCGTTCACAGGCTCCAGATCCAGGATCGCCGCACTGATCCGCTCGCGCGTAAAAGTGCCCAACATGACCTTTGGCAACAGTAGACTCTTGACATCGTCGGCTATGCCTGCGGCGCCGTAAACACGCAGACGCGTGGGCTCGAGATAATTAATTAGTTGCTCCTCTGCTGCCAGCTTTTCCGAAACAACGGAAACGCTGGCGCCAGTATCAATGATGAAATTCAGAGGCCTTTCAACTCCTTCAAGACGAACCTCGCCGCTGAGAAATCCGCTCGAGGTAGTGCGCAGGGGAATCTCCAGAACCCCTGGCGCCGGCGGCAGAACGCCATTCCTTGAAATGGGAACGCTCCAGAGATCCTGGAGGTTGACTTCCGATGGCCGACGGAGCATGAAAATATTGTCACCGTAGTCCACCGAGGCAATGAACCTGGAAATCACTGAGAGCCCCAGATAACCATCAATCAGATTTTTTTCGTCGAAGAAATGGCGGATGTAGACCGGCACACTTTCGATTCGCACGCCTCCGAGATCCAGAGAGTTCAAAAATCCGTAAACGATATCAAACTTGCCACCGCCGCCCACAGCACGCGCCATGCCTCCGCGAGCCACCACGCGTAATCCTAACTTCTTTGCTGTCTCTTCCGAGACTACGGACATTCCCGATCCAGTATCGAGCACGAAGCGCAATGGATCGCGGTTGTTATTGACGCGCACTTTGAGAATCGGCCGGCCATCAAACGACTCGAATGGCATCGTCATCTTGCTTTCGCCGGCAAGCACGTAAAGCGACCCCTGCCGTCCCAGGTATCGCAGGAAATCAATCAGTCCGCGAATACGGGCACGACGATCGGCATCGGTCTTGGGCGCAATGGACAAGAACCTTTCGTAGCAGTCCGCCGCCTCCTTATACCTTTCGCTGCGAGCGGCGGCCTGTCCTAAGTTGAAAATATAATCCGGCTCCCCGGAATCGAGGCTTACGGCGCGGCGTAAGCCCTTAATTGCCAGGTCTAAACGGTTCTCGTAGAAATCAACCATGGCAAGCCCGGCAACCGCCAGCGCCTCATCCTCCTGGATGCTCAGAGCTGTGCGAAACTCTTCGACCGAGTCGCGAAAATCACCAGCGGCAAGAATTGCCGATCCGAGCAGGGCATGAGCACGCGCAGACATCGGATCTGCGAGTAGGACCCTGGCTGCATGGTCATAGGCATCCTGCAGCAACCGTTGCTTCAGGAGTGCGAAACTCAATCCCAGCCGGGCCTCTTTATCATGACTGTCTTTCGCAAGCTGTTCACGAAACTGTTTTTCCGCTGTCTCATAATCACCATGGCGAAGCGCTTCGTTCGCATGCTGGCGCGCCTTTTCATCGCCGCGCGTCGCCGCGAGCGCTGCTGCCGACATCAGCAGACAGAGCACAACGCCAGACAAAAGGTTTATTGCCATTGGAGGGAGCCACCGTTTCGCGTTAAGAGTTTGCATAACTTTTTTCTTTCCGCGCACGAGATACAACTAAGGTTTCCAGACCAACAATGGGGAGCAACAATTTATTACTTCAACACTTCGCCTGTTTTCATTGACCAGAGAACCAGATCAAGTTCATCAAAGTCAACCCGAATTTCACGCGCAAACAATCTCAATCTTTGTTCTGTTTCCAGATAATGCGCACGGGTTGCAGGCGGCTTTGGTGCCTCAACCACTTTGAGATCCGTAAGACAATTCATCACGTGCTTGTCAAGAATGGCGTGGCCCATTAGCCCAATGTTTCGCAGGAAGTGACTGGACTCTTTGTATCCTAGTCCTTTGATACGTTTTTCACGGGCTAACCAGTCGCGGCGTTCGATCGGATCGGCAAAACTCTTCAGCTTCTCGCGCAATTTCAGTTCACAATGCTCACGCAAGTAGCATCGCGTAACGACGATATAGCGGGGCCGCTCAACAGGAAATCGGTGTGCTCCGGCTTTCCTCAAGGCCAGCGTCATGTCTTCGCGCGCGCCGTTAACCAGCAATGGTCGGATCGCTTCTATCGCGCGAAAACCCATCCGCGCTGACGCGCCCGCCGTAAAGATACAGAAGACTAGTTCTTCCCACAGACGGGCATCAGAACCGTTGCGCCACACATCGCGAAATTGATTGAGCCGCGCGCGAATCTCTTTGCTTCGCGCCTTGTGTGTAGCACGTATCTCTTCAACAGTAACCGGCTGGCGATTAAGTCTCACTGGATTGTCAATACTCAGATTCTAGGTTTGCGCTTCTTACGTTGTCAACGAAATTGAACTTTGTCGGCTATGTCGTTAAAGCTCCAAATGTCGTTCTCTCTCACGACATCCCGAGCTACGAGAATTGCATCAAAGATCTCTCGTCCGCTCGACTCTCCCACATCATGCTATTATTCTTGTCCCCCGCACCTTGAGCGACAAGCGGGCAACTAGATATGTCAGTTAAAGTAAAGTTCCTGAATGCTTTCTTTGCCGCCGTTCTGTTGGTCACGGCGTCCGGGCTGCTTCTTGCTCAGACGCCAGCAAAGGAACGAGGTACGCCGTCTCCCGCCGCCGCTCCGCAGCAAACTCCAAGCCCGACAAGCGCAGGGAGTGAGGATGGAGCAGCGCTGATTTACGGTCTTCAGGGCGTGCTGATAGAAACGCTTGACGGCAGAGTCGTTTCGGAACAGGCGGCGGATCAGGGGTTTAACCCCGCCTCATCGATCAAACTTGCGACAGCTCTAGTTGCTCTTCACACCTTCGGTCCGAACTATCGTTTCACAACGGGTTTTTGGACGGATGGCTCTTTTGACAAAGCGAACGGCAAAATTCTGGGAAACCTTTACGTGACCGGGGGCGATCCCTCTTTTCATCACGAACACGCCGTAATGATCGCGCTGCAGTTGAATAATTTAGGCATTCACTCAGTGACGGGCGACCTGGTTGTGTCGCCTGGATTTACGATGAACTTCAACTGGTCCGCACGTGCATCAGGCGAATCGCTCTTTGACACTCTTGACGCCACGCTGCGGTCCAGCGAGGCCGTCCGCGCCTGGACTTACGAGCGTACAGCGCTCGGCGATCAGTTGAGTCTGCAAACCGTTCCCGGTCTGACTGTGACGGGCGATGTATATGTTGGTCCTGTTGCGCCGGGTGCCAGACTGCTGCTCACGCATAGATCGAGCAAACTCACCGACGTGCTCAAGGTGTTGCTGTGCTATTCGAATAACTTCATGGCGGAGCGCATTGGCGATAGCCTCGGTGGCAGGGACTCAGTAATTAGGCAACTGGTTAGCATGCTGGGGATTCCTCCGGATGAGATGCAGTTTTCTTCGTTGAGTGGCCTTGGCGTAAATCGTGTGACGCCGCGGGCGATGATGAAGATATTCCGAGGACTACGCACCGAACTGCAGAAAAATGGATTCACACCTGCGGACATCATGCCGGTTGCTGGAATTGATCCGGGAACACTGGAAGATCGTTTCACAGGTCCGGCATGGCAGGGGAGCGTGATTGCAAAGACCGGCACGCTTGTGCGAACCGACGGCGGTGCCAGTTCACTGGTGGGACAGATGCGAACCAAGAGTGGAGAAACTCTGCTCTTCGTTATCATGAATCAATATGGAAATGTTTTGAGGTTTCGCTCAAATCAGGATCATCTGGTGATGACGGTGCAAAATAGTCGCGGTGGGCCAAAGGCTTTCAACTACAAGCCCCTGGTCCTCGCCATGAAACTCTCAGATACCGAAAGCATCTCCGGATTAACAAACGGTGATGGCGAGCGAAGTTTGAAAGGGCCGCAGTAGCCGCCTTTAGGTCTGTTACCCGCCCAAAATCGCGCCCCGCCGATCCCGAAGGACCGACGGGGCGCTTCACCGTCCAGCTACGCGCGCGGCGTGCGGCACCTCGCACGAAGCGGACGATCTTTTTCCTCGATCCCGCACGCAACTGGCTTAGCCCTCATAGCCAATGCTTCCGTCGGGAGAGAAGATCCCTTCCAAATAAAGTTCCAAAGCACGCGGGGTTTCCGATCAACGAGTAAAAGCAAGTAGTCCCCGCCTATGATCAATCTCGATCAGTCGCGGATAGGAAGCGTGCTTCCGTCGCAGTTACTAAAAGTTACGTATTGCCTGTCCTGGTTAATAACCGGCTAAGCAAAACCAGCGACTTTGTTGAATATTGGAGTTGGCATAAGTGTTGCCAAAGCAGAGCCGCCAGGTCTCCGTGACCTTCGGTTATCGGCTAGTCAGGAAGGAGCAAAGCGCTGTGTGTAAGGAAATGGCGGGAGCGGATATGGTGAGAAACGAGTGCGGATTTACGGTTATGCAACTAATAGTTGTTGTAACGATTGTCACTATTGTTTCGGCTTTTACACTCATCAACATCCGAAAGTCGCGTGACTCATTAGCAGTTCAGAATTCAGTGCGGCAATTGGCTGGTTATATTGAGAAAGCGCGACTGGACGCCGTTCGGCGTCACTCTACCTCAACGGTAAGTTTCACCAGCAACACGACATATACCGTGAATATGGATTTTGATGGCACGGGATGGGCTTACACTCGAACCGTCAGCCTGCAACCGGGAGTTCAAATTCCCGCAGGTTCGCCGTTGCCATCGATTGAATTTAATTGGCGAGGACGCACACAGGCTTGTACCAACACTTTTGCTTTTCAAGAGCCTGGCGGCAGCGTACCGTCATGGGTGTCTGTTTCGGATGCGGGCGACGTGACCGTTAATAGCGATGTGGACGTGCTGCCCAGCGTTAGCTATGCAACCGTGAGTACAACCGCCGGCATAGCTCCCGTCACGGTTGTGTCTGGAACCGGCACGCATAACAACACTCTGGATTGTGATAGTTCTACGTCGGGCGTTGACGGCCCACCGGTCACCGGTTCGGGATCCGGGGGCTGTAACCTTACAATTAATCCCTCCTCATTAACCATAAAGAAAAGTGGCGCTAGTAGTGGTAGTATTGTTGTCAGTTCAAACACTTCGGGAACTATCGCCGTTTCAGCGCCCACGAATCTAACCATCTCCCCAACCTCTCAAGCCGTATCCGCCAATAGCTCCGTAACTTTTTCTGTGATCTCGAACAACAGAACTCGCGGCACCTTCGCAGCAAATTTCGGCACATCGTGCACAACCGTAACGACCCTGGTCAAGGTAGTAAACTAGATGGAGCTGATATGAAATCAAAAGCCAGCGGCCGGAAAATTACCTGCTCAAAAATTGGGAAGAAAAAAGCCAGTGACAGTGGTTTTACGTTAGTTGAGACGGCAATAGCGCTTGTCGTGATGATGGTTATGGCTCTTGCCGCAGCCTCATTGTTCGTATTTGCTGTCCAATATGATACTGGCGCAAATGATCGAGCGATTGCACTCGCGATCGCGCAACAACGAATGGAACGGTTGCGCCGAACTCGCTTTAGCGATGCCACTTTTGGTACGGCTTCGTTAACTGAGACGTACACCAGTGCGGGACATCCTTACACAATCGCAACGACTATCTGCTCTACGTCGGATTGCGGAGGAAGCGCCGAATTGAAGGTAATCACTGTGCAAGTCACACCCGCAGCTGCCAGCAGCCGCTGGGCAAGCACTCCTGCCACAATAATCTCACGACGTTCGACTCCTGCGCTTGGTCCATATTTTAAATAGGATCACTTGAAAAGGGCCTTTTCCATGCATACAAGAGATCTGAACCAGTCAAGAGCAGCGGGGTTTTCACTCTTCGAGTTGTTGATTGCAATGACCATAACCCTCGTGCTTTTGGGGTTGGCTAGTAAGCTCCTGGCTGGTTCCTTTAAGCTTCGCACGAGAGAGAATCAGAGAACTGAAGCGCTCGCCGACTCGCAACGCGGTCTCAATCTTATTACCCGTGAGATTGCCAACTCCGGTTACGGACTTACAGATAACGGGATAGTCGATGCCGATTCCGGCTTAACTTCGATTCGCGTGAGGGCAAACCTCAATGCGTCTGAAAGACAGGCGACAAGTGGTGCGGCGACGGACAAAGACGAAGACGTAAAATTCCTCCTCTATACCGACAATGGCAGTAGTTACATCGTTCGTCTCGACGTTAACGTTGCGGCTCAGGAAATGGTGCTGGCAAACAGAGTCGATGCTCTTAATATTCGCTACTATCCTGATAAAGTTTATTACACAACGGCCGCCTGCGACATCACTGACGTCGTGGACGCTTCCGGAAATCCTATCTCCGAAGTCACGCAAAAGAGCGATGCCGAGTACATTGTCATTTCAGTTTGCGTAACACTTCCGGCCGTGGGCACTCCTGGTACCGAGGGCTACCAACCACCTTCACGCGTGCAGTTAGCGTCTGACGCCACGCTCCGCAACGCCGATCTTGTTAATTACTGAATCTGATCTCCATCCGGCACCTGAGGTAAATCTACCAATGGAAGAGATTTCTAAAGTTAAAAGCAAAAAGTCAATTTGCGCCGATGAGCGCGGCGCCGCTCTCATTACAATGCTTCTGATTAGCTTGTTGCTGCTGACGGCTGGTGGCGCACTGATAATGACGACATCAATGTCGGCAACAAACACTGTCGATTCGGCTGCCGAGATACAGGCATACTACGC
>DASWDX010000522.1:0-11327 GCA_036395055.1 Pyrinomonadaceae bacterium
AAAGTAGAGGAGAGACATCATGCCTTCCATCTCAGGATCTTTTTCGGGAAAAATCACTCAGCAGTTTGGACTGCCCCTTGATGACCAATCCAATCACCTACTCGGCATCGCCGAGGTTAACGGTACGCAGAACTCGCCTGATCCGTTGTGGAACGACTCGAAGATTACATACTGGGGCGTTAACGACTTGCTCAACGGCGAGGGCTCGCAAACCGGTTACTTCAACAACGTCCATGCTGACGGGGGCAGAGACTTTGGAACATTCGAGGGCAAAGTCTCCGCGGCAGGTGGCACGATGACCGTCGAAGGCACTTTTGAATTCACAGGCGGCGATGGTCAGTACCGCGGCATCACCGGCGGTGGCACGTTCAAGACCGTGGCAAAATCGGAGACCGAGGTCGAAGCCACGTGGAACGGTGCTTACGAACTGGCCAAAGCGCAGGCGGGCTGATCACGACACTTCGCAGGAACAATTGAGTCATTACCGAAACGCGGTAGAGGCTGTTGAGAACCTAGTAACCACGAAGGAAAGCCATCCACAGATTACGCAGATTTCGACCTCACCAGTTAAGTCCCACTGGTTCTGAATCTGTGTAATCTGATGCGTAATCTGTGGATGAATAGGTATTCGACCCATTCGAGCTGGTGACTGTTGCGGCACCAGACGTTTGGATCAGTCGCCAACATTCTGTGACTCGCCATTCACTGGGATCCAACCCTTCATAGTGTCTTAGTTTGAGATCTCCTCTGTGCAACCTTGTGTTCTCAGCCCTTGTTGAAGGATGAAGTTGCGCTTGGCATCGGAGCCACCGGAGGGGTGGGCGGATGGCGGTTTAGCTTTGGATGTCATAGGACCTCCCGGCGAGAACACAGTTGCGTAAGCATAAAGTCTTTCACCCCAGGATCAAGATCACACATAATATTGAGCCCGGGTAGAGGGCGATAGTAGCGGGCGATAGCCTGAACGGGTTTGGGTTGTGGCCCGCTCCACGAGCTTCGGATACTGTCAACGTCGGGTTCCTGGGGTCCGCTTCGCTCCACCCGAAGGTGCGATCCCCGGCCGAGCATCTCGGCTGGGGTTCGAGACTTTATGCTCACACCCGCTTCGCGGTTGTTTGAGAATCACGACAAACGACACCATTTCGATTTTGGGCGATGTCACTGCCGTTGCGAGAGTTAGGTTGCGCGCGCGGATCAGTTTCATTAAAGTGTTCGGCATTAGAAAGTGAGCAGCCAATTCGTTTGGGGGAGTTGTGAGTTCGTTGGAACCGCGACAAATGCTTCTGCATTACCGACTACTTAGCAAGGTCGGCAGCGGAGGCATGGGCGAAATATACAAAGCTGAGGACACGAAGCTCGGTCGCACAGTTGCGATCAAGGTTCTGCCCGGATCCGCGAACCAAAACCTGGCTGCCAAGCGTCGTTTTCTCAAGGAAGCCCAGTCCGCCTCGGCGCTCAATCATCCGAACATCGTCACCATTCACGCGATCGAAGAGTTCGAGGGTTTGGACTTTATCGTGATGGAATACATCGAAGGCCAAACGCTGAAAGCGATGATCGAACGTGACGGCGCCCTGCCGCTCGCCAACCTGCTCGATACTGGAACACAGGTGGCGGACGCGCTGGAAGCCGCTCACGAGATTGGTTTGATTCACCGTGACGTCAAATCGGCAAACATTCTGTTGACGCCGCGCGGGCACGCGAAGGTGCTCGACTTTGGGTTGGCAAAAATTGTCCACACCCTCGCCGATGCCGTGGATGGGGAAGCGCCGACCATAGAGAATCTGACTGACCAGGGAACGGTCCTCGGCACCGCGGCTTACATGTCGCCAGAGCAAACTCGCGGCGACATTCTGGACGTGCGCTCAGATATCTTCTCGTTTGGCTGCGTGCTATATGAAGCCGCGACGCGTTCGCTGCCGTTCACTGGGCCGAGCATGCTGGCGGTCATGCACGCAATCGCCACAACCGATCCAACTCCGCCCAGCCGAATTAGACCAGAGCTGCCACGTGAGTTCGATCTAATCATCGAAAGGGCTCTGGCAAAAGAAAAAGAGCGGCGTTATGCATCGGTCGCGGAAATAGCAGAAGCCTTGAGGAGCTTGCGAGCGACGCTAATCGGGCAATGGGCGGGCGCTCCGATTGTTTACGACATGGATTTGATTGAGTCTCGGGCTTCTGCATTCGTGGGCCGCGAGGCTGAACTCAACAGACTCGAAGCATTCTTGCAACAGGCAATCGACGGAACGGGCCGAGTCGTTTTCATCACTGGCGAACCTGGCATCGGCAAGACTTCCCTCTCCGACGAATTTTTGCGCCGGGCGCGCACGAAATATCCGGCACTGCTGGTCGCGCGCGGGCGCTGCGTGGAGCAATACGGCACTGGCGAAGCGTATCTGCCGTTCCTCGACGCAGTCGGAGGATTACTTGAAGGTCCAGGCCGTGAACGGTTGGCCGCCGTGATGCGAACTTACGCGCCGACCTGGTGCACCCAGTTACCAGCGGCATTCGCTTCCAGCGGGGCGCTGGAGAGGTTGCAGCAGGACACGATTGGCGCAACTAAGGAACGGATGATGCGCGAGATGGGTGACGCGCTCGGTATGTTTGCGACCACTTCTCCGATCGTTTTGTTGTTCGAGGATTTGCACTGGGCTGACCCGTCAAGCGTCGATCTGCTGCGGCATCTC
The DNA here is from genome assembly GCA_036395055.1 of Pyrinomonadaceae bacterium. Taxonomy (GTDB): domain Bacteria; phylum Acidobacteriota; class Blastocatellia; order Pyrinomonadales; family Pyrinomonadaceae; genus PSRF01. The sequence goes on from DASWDX010000522.1 coordinate 2,688, forward strand.
TGCCAGCGCATCAACAATCAGCGGATTATGATTGCCGGAACATTTCGACCGGAAGACGTCGAGCGCAGCAATCATCCTCTGAAAAGTTATAAGGCCGAAATGCAGGCGCATCGCCTCTGCGATGAAGTGGCGCTGAGCTCGCTCGACCGCGATCACATTGCTGAATACTTGAATGTGACTTTTACGCCGAATGATTTCCCGCCTGAGTTAGCTGCAATGATTTATGACAAAACCGAGGGACACCCGCTGTTCGCGTTCAACTTGCTTCAGTATCTAAGTGAGCGGGGCGACATCGGAAGGACTAACGCCCACTGGTCGCTGGCGCGTCCGCTTTCAGAATTGGATCTGGAAGCTCCGGAGAGTGTGCGCAGCATGATCAGCAAAAAAATCGACACGCTGGAAGCGGAGGAGCGCCGCACATTGCAATACGCAAGCGTCGAGGGCACTGAATTCCTGTCAACCGTCGTTGCCAGCCTTCTCGATGTTGATGAAGTTGATCTGGAAGAACAGCTCGCTCATCTGGAAAAGACTCACCGGCTGATCGTAACACGCGGCGAAGAAGAGTTGCCGGACCGTTCACTTGCGACCCGCTATCGGTTCGCGCATGCGCTTTACCAAAATTTCTTGTATGGCGATTTGGTCAACAAACGCCGCGTCATGCTTCATCGACAGGCAGGCGAGCAAATGGTGCGGCATTACGGCAAGCGTGCGCCGCAGATTGCCACGCAACTGGCATTACATTTCGAGCGGGGGCGCGATTTTCCGCGAGCGATCGAATACCTGGTTCACGCCGGCGATAATGCCACGAAGCTGTATGCGAATGCCGAAGCTGCGGACCACTACACGCGCGCAATCGGTTTGGTTGAGAAACTCCCTGAAGAAGCACAAACGGAAACGCTGGTCACGCTTTACCAGAAACGCGGTGCTGTAAATATGGCGTTGAGCCGGTTTGCGCAATCGGTCGACGATTACACGCACATGCTGGAGTATCAGAAGTCGCTTGGCTCGCCGGAGAAGCAAGCTGAGGCGCTAAACGCGCTGGCGTTGACATTGTTCTTTTCCCATCGGCTGGTAGAAATGGAGACGCACGCCAATGAAGCTCTGGCGGCGGCGAAACTCGCCGGCAGTGAGGCCCTGAGCGTCCAGACGGCGGCACTGATGGCCCTCAAGCATCTTTGTTATGGCGAACTGGACATTGCCAAGCCGACACTTGAGGAACTCATAAAAACCGCGAGGGCGATCGACAACAAGCCTGCGCTGGCCGCCGGATTGATCTGGCGCGGGTGCCTGCATTTTTTCCAAACTGAGTATGAGCGGGCGATCGAATGCGAAATTGAAGGTCGTAGTCTCGCTTCCGACTTGCGCGATGGGTTTCTACTACTTACTTCGATGTTCTTTGTCGGACTGTCACAGGGAAACCTCGGACGCATGTCAGAAGCTCTCGCTACCCTTGAGGAGGCGATTCGAATGGCGGGTCGCAACGGCGATCTGTTCTGGTACCCGCGCATTCCCAATTGTATCGGTTGGATTCATCGTGAGTTGCAGGATTTCGAAGGCGCATTGAAACACGACCAGCAGGGTTTGGAGGTTGGCCATCAACATCACGTGCTCGAAGCCGAAGCCAATTCATTGATCAACCTCGGCATCGATTACACGCACTCCGGCGAAAACGAAGAAAGCATCTCCGCGTTCCACAAAGTGCGCGACATTTTTGAAATTGATGCCTGGTTTCGCTGGCGCTATAACATCCGGCTGCACGCAGCCATGGCTGAATATTCGTTGCGCCTTGGGGATACGGCAAAGGCGCGTGAAATCGTCACCCGATTGCTCGAGACTGCCCGAAAGTATGAAGTTCATAAATATACTGCGGTGGGCCACAAGCTGCTGGCTGAGATAGCAGTTGCCGAGAGTGACACCCCGACGGCGGAAACCGAATTTGCAGCCGCGCTTGATGAATTGCGGCGCTATCCCGTGCCGGTAGTCGAGTGGACTATTTATGCTGAACTCGGTCGCGTGAAAGCGAGAGCCGGTGACGATGTTGCCGCGCGCGACGCATTTGTCAAATCCGCCGAGATTATTGACCGCATTGCCGCGAGCGTCGGCGATGCAAGTCTGCGCGAGATCTTCTTAAAGTCGGACGTGGTATGCGAAGTCAAAACCCGAGCGACATTTTCAGCGACAAGTTAAACCGACGTTTCAAGGGATTCTTGCGAGCGAATGGAATCGATTACAACGAGCGATTCATTTGATGGCATGGCTGTCGCCCGCGAATGTGCTCGAGCGAGCCTGCGGAGCAGGCGAACGCATAAAGCCCGGGGCGTAAGCCCCAGGATCAAAGCCACCAATAACAATTGAGCCCGCGGAGTGGGCGGTAGAGGTAGCGATAACCAAAACGGTGAATCGCACCGCTCCCGCTGTCGGCCGCTTCGCGGGCTTTACAAATTTTTCCTACAAACTTCCTGGGGTTCCGCTTCGCTCCACCCCAGGCTTTACGCTATCGCCGCGCTCCGCGGGCTAGAAGTCACCATTCCCCCTCTTCCCCGGTTCCCCTCTCCCCCGGCCGCGCAGGAAGTTCGTGACGGTCTCAGCGAACTGCTGTGGAATCTTATCCATGGCATTGTGTTCCTGACCGTCGAACACGACGAGAGTCCGCTTGGGCAAAGTATCCATTAACGAGTTGATTGCTTGTTTCAGTTGTGGGGAAGCGGTTTTACTGCCGGCAAGGAGCAATGTTGGTGTCTTTAATGTTCTCATTCGCTTCGCATCAAAACGATATTTACTCATTGCTGGAATTTCGCGAATCTGTATATCAATGCCAGAGACGCGACTGGGCCACGCCGCCAGACGTTTCATCGCCGCGATTTCATCCGGCGAGACCATAACGATTTCCCGCAAGAACGTCACCAACGCCTGCTCACGATCGCCGGCGCGGATCATTTCCTCCATTCGGCCGGCAACGGCGGTGTGATCGAGATCCTGCAAAGGCGGTTCATACAGAACTAACTTCGAAATCTTATTCGTCAGGAAAGCCGCTTCCAGTGCACACACTCCCCCAATCGAATGGCCGAGAACGAAGACCTGGCCCGGTCGAGAATTAACGACGGTGGCGACATCCTCAAATTCCTTTCTCAAGCTGTAGTTCGAACCGGCTTCACTTTCACCGTGACCACGTCGATCCATTGCACAAACTGTAAAGTGCGAAGCAAACAGCGGGAGTAGAGGCTTCCAACGGCTGCAGTCACCTGTGCCTCCATGAACAATCAGGAGACTTGGGCCTTTGCCCGTGCATTCAACGGCGATGCGTGTGCCATCCTTTGATCTAACGAATGAAACCTGAGATGAAGTCTCGGAAGTCTGCGAGAACGAAACCGTCGCTGATACAAGGACGCAGGAGAGAATAAAGGCTAATCGCATAATGATGATTCAATGTTACCAAAGTTGGCGTCATAGTTAACCGAGGCGGAGCACTTCAAAAGGGAATGAGCTAGGAAATACAGCCCGCGCGGGCGATAGCGGTTGGGACGACAAGACCATTCGCAATCGACTGTCGGCCGCTCCGCAGGCTTTGAATGATTTCGACAACGGTTTCCTGGGGTTCGCTGCGCTTCACCCCAGGCTTTATGCCGTCGGCCGCTTCGCGGGCTTTACCAATTTTCTTGTACTGAGTTCCTTAAACGTATCGTTCATCGTACTCGATGCCGTTTGCTTTCAGGAACTGAATGAATTCATCCCGAAATGAAATCTTCGCGTGATGCTCTTTCTGTCGTCTTAGATAATTTCTTACTTCCTCAACGCTTGACTGACTCACCGTAAATGCGCCATAACCACGCTGCCACGAGAAATCTGTGACTGCAGGAAAAACATCATGCATCCATCCCGTTGCATTGGCTTTAAGCTTGCGCAGCACGTCAGACAGCGCGCGATCCGGGCGCAGCTTGGCTAAAAGGTGAACATGATCTGCCGTTCCATTGAGCTCTAGGGAAACGCCTCCTAGTCAACGAATAGTACCGCCAATGTATTCGTATAGTCTTGGCTCGTATTCGGGCGTGATGAGCGGTCGGCGTTCCTTTGTTGAAAAGACAACGTGGTAAAGAAGGTTCGTGTAAGAGTCAGACATATCGGCCCCATCGATGATTGATGCCGAAATTATCGAACATCTCGAATCGTTCAGCACTGCCTGGTTTTTATCGACCGCTTCGCGGGCTTTACCAATTTTCTTGTACTGAGTTCCTGGGTTCCGCTGCGTTCAGCCAAGGCGTGCGCCAGTCCGAGCGTTCCGAGATTAGTCCGCGGAGCGGACGACGGCATAAAGCCTGGGGTGAAGCGCAGCGAACCCCAGGATCGCCAACACAAAGAGCTTGCAGAGCCCGCGAAGCGGCCGACAGTGGTTCGATTACAAAACGTCAATAATGATGATTCGTCTTGCGCATCGTTTTCGAAAGTTCTTTAGAAGCTTTTTCAAGTTCCCCAGGCACTTTTGCAAGCGATGCGATTTGCGTTATGAACGAATCAATCTCATTCGATACGCTACGACATTCTGCTGTAAGAGAAGCAATCTCTGAGATCAGCCGATCTTTTTTGGTTTCTACAGTTGTGCGACTCCTGAACCCATCGATAATCCGCAGTCGGCTGGATGCGTAGAGGCCAACAAATTCAACCTCTTTCTGCGAAAAGATGATCGGACTCAAGAATTTGGTTACACCTCAGGCAAATCATCTTCTGCGGTTCTCGAGATAATAAACTGCGAACCATTACTTTCAACCTCAACCGTCACTTCGCCTTCTCGAAGAACCGCGAGAGCGTGTTCGCGGGGATCTGTTTCGAATTGCTCGCTATTGGCTTCAATGCCAAGACCGAATCGTATTAATTCAATCACCTAAGTTTTTCCTGCGCCGCGCGGTCCGATAAGTACGTTCAGCCCCGGACGGAAATTCAGCTTTAAGCCATCAAGGAAACCGCCCTCAACTTTCAGTCCAGTGATTCTCAATCAATAGTCTCCTCTCTGCTAATTGACAATACCGATTTGTCGTTGCATGCGGGACATTTTGCCCAAGTCCCACGAACTGAGCTTGTTTCGAGCCTTTTGAAGAAACTATAACGCTTGACCAAGCATCTTCCTAAAAGAGTTCGGTAAGGGTTTCGTGAGTCAACCACAGAATTCTTACCCCGTCCCGAGTTCTGACTTGAACGCACTTCCGCCGCTATCCTGACCCGTCGGGATTTTGTACCCTAGTCTAACCAGAAAGGACCTCTATTCTCGACTTCGCGTCCACAGTTTCTCTATTTCAATCGATGGCTACGGCGCGGGGCCGAATCAGGATCTTGAGAATCCGCTTGGAGCTGGCGGACTGAGAGTGTTTGACTGGTTCTGATTTCTGATGAAAGAACTACCCACCCGCTACCGCAGGTGGTACTGACAAGAGCGCATCTGGGCAGCGGATACAGGAATGAAGACGCCGCCGGATACTTGAACTCCATCTGCGTAAGCGTCGCCGTGAAGTACTTGCTCATTCCAGACGACGTTACTGAGCAGCTTCTCCTGCCGCTCCAGGTATTGATTTCGTGCTATATTTCTTTAGTTTCCCCGCAGCTTTTCCGTTTTGCTTTCCTTTCGATTGGTCCTCGATCGATTGGAAAGCGAGAGAATTGTGTGTTTCAGGCAAGTTGGCCGAAGAAAAACTTCATCGGAGGTGTGACTAATGGTTCATGAAATGATTGATGGAAAGTATCGTCAAACTAATCTGCCAAACGAGTCGCCAGAATACCTTGCAAAGCGCGAGGAGCTGCGGCTGGCAGAAATTGAATTACTAAACACGCGTGAAAGAGTCGCCGCGCTGCGGCGGGGCCTTCCAAAGGGTGCGACGATTCAGGATTACGAGTTTCTTGAAGGCCCAACGTCCCTTGACGATGGCGATGCGCCGACAAAAAACGTACGGCTGAGCGAGCTGTTCACCAACCCGGATCGTTCGCTCGTGATTTACCACTTCATGTACGGAAAGAAGCAGGCCGTACCGTGCCCAATGTGTACCGCCTGGATCGATAGTTTCAATGGAGTTGCTCATCACCTCGCGCAAAACGTCGACCTGGCGATTCTCGCGGCGGCTGATCCGTCCACGTTGCGAGCGCACGCGCGAAAAAGAGGTTGGGACAAACTGCGTCTGCTGAGCGCCGGCGATAGCACTTTTAAGTACGATCTCGGCAGCGAAGATGGCCAAGGACATCAGGACTCGACGATTTCGGTTTTCACGCGAGACAGTGATGGCACCTTGCGCCATTTTTACAGTGGCCATCCATGGCTGGCCGACGACATCAAAGAGCGCGGCATTGATGAGTTGAATCCGATTTGGAATGTGATGGACCTGACGCCGCAGGGACGCGGCAAGTGGTATGCATCGCTCGAGTACGGGACCAAGGTGAAAGGGGTGCAAGCGGCCCGCGGCTGAGGAATCTTATGTCTCGACTTCGCGTCCACAGTTTCTCTATCTCAATCGATGGTTACGGCGCTGGGCCAGGGCAGGATATTGAGAATCCGCTCGGAGTTGGCGGGCTCAGAGTGTTTGACTGGTTCTTTCCCACGCGCACCTGGCAGCGGATGCACGGCAATGAAGATGGCGAAACCGGCGTCGACGACGATGTCGCGGCCAAGGGCTTCCTCGGAATCGGCGCTTATATTCTCGGGCGCAATATGTTTGGCCCCGTGCGAGGAGCTTGGTCAGAAGGGCCGGATGAGTGGAAAGGTTGGTGGGGAGATGAGCCGCCATATCACACGCCAGTCTTCGTGCTCACCCATCACCCGCGGGCTCCGCTCAAGATGAAAGGCGGCACCACGTTTTACTTCGTTACTGACGGAATTCACTCTGCCCTTAAGCAGGCAAAGGATGCTGCCGGTGGCCAGGATGTGCGATTGGGAGGCGGCGTCTCTACGATTCGGCAATATCTCAGTGCTGCACTGATTGACGAGTTACATTTGGCAATCGTGCCAGACTTGCTCGGTGATGGGGAGAACTTGCTTGGTGGTTTGAATCTGCCGGCGTTGGGATATGAATGCGCGAGGCGGATTGAGGGTGCAAGGGCCACGCATGTCACTCTGCGCAAGCGCGGATGAATCCCAAGATCACCCGATCGCTACCGCTCGCGGTTCTGACCCCATCCGTTCGCGCCCATGATCAAAGAGCCATAGTGGAACTCAAATAGAGGTGGCGCAACAACACGCCGGCGAGAGCATCAACGATGTAACGGATGATTTAGCAATCGATGCTCACTGTGGGACAGCAGCCTTCAATGGGACATGGGTAGGGGTTGATGCAACGAACTGATCCCAAGGCGTTATGCGTTGCTGTTCGCAAACAGAAACTCCACTGCCACACGGGCCTATACGTGTTGATCTACCAGAATCGTGTTTCCATCTGGATCAGCAATCATGAAGCTAGCCGGGCCAGTAGAGCTTTCGTCTGCTTCTGTAATCATGTGTACTCCACTCGCTTTGAGCTGGCGCTGCAACTCTCGAACGTCCGTGAATTCTCTGAGTGGCTGAGCATCGCTACTCCAGCCGGGGTTGAAGGTGAGAATGTTCTTATCGAACATGCCTTGAAACAACCCAATAGTGTGGTCGCCATTCTTCATAATCAGCCAATTCTGCGATTGATCTCCTGCGAAAACTGTAAAACCCAGCTTTTCGTAAAAGAGCTTCGACACCTCGATATCTTTTACAGCCAAGCTAACAGAGAAAGCCCCCAGTTCCATAATTGCCTCCTACGTCGTTAGTGACCTAATTTAAAATTCTCTGTGCGTGCTCCGTGAACTCTGTGTCTCTGTGGTGAGCGTTTGCTTTACGTCTATTCACCACAGAAGCCACAGAGCGCACTGAGGTTTCACAGAGAAAGCTGAAATTAGGACACTACCCCGGCGTTGTGTTCCTGACGCATAACGTCTGAGTTGACCAGGCAGGGCTGAAAAGCAAGTATGAAGGCGGAAGGATGAAGTATGAAAGCATTTTTCATCCTTCATAATTCATCCTTCATCCTTTCTTCACCCCGCGCTCCGGTCCAACGAGTTTTAGATGCTGCTGTGCTTCAACATCATGAAGCAATTTCTTAAGCAATTCTCGCTCCCGCACCGGCTTCAAACCAGCCCGCCGTTCTATTTTTGAGGAACGAGTAGCATCCCAGGTCAGGGTATCTTTTTTAGTATCCGACAACGGACGAAAGGTAAGACCGGCCGCAATAGCCTTATCACTATTAACAAGGAAGATTCCATTGTATTCTTCAGGAATCCATAATGGCATTTCGCTCCACGCCTCAACCTTCTGGTCTAGCAAGAACTCTTCGCTTGCCCAAATGAATGTTGCAGCACTTCCGCTTACGGTTCGGCACTCTTCGAGCAAACGCCCCATCGTTAATCCATCTTCCGCTCCGGTAGCATTGTAGATTCCTGTTTGTCGCATTTCTGTCATCCGAATAATCCACTCGGCGAGATCGCGGGCATCTATAACTCGCACTCGCCTACCCGGTTGTCCCGGCGCCAGTACTTCGCCACCCTGCACCACACGATGAACTCAATAAGTGAAGCGGTCACTGTAATCACAAGAACCAACGAGTAGTCCAGCACGTACATTCAATACTCGACCGGGCATGGCTTCTT
>DASWDX010000523.1:0-49710 GCA_036395055.1 Pyrinomonadaceae bacterium
CCGACATCAACAAACGCGTTGACGACTTGCTATCGCAGATGACTTTGGAAGAGAAAACCTGCCAGACGGCTACGCTATACGGCTACGCTCGAGTCTTGAAAGACGAGTTGCCCACGCCGGAATGGAAACGTCGAGTTTGGAAAGATGGCATCGCCAATATCGACGAACACCTCAATGGTTGGGGACAAGGCGCGAGCAGCATTTATGCCAGAGACATAAAGAAGCATGTGTGGGCCATGAATGAAGTGCAACGCTTCTTTATCGAGGAAACGCGACTTGGAATTCCGGTGGATTTCAGCAATGAGGGTCTCCGTGGTGTCGCTTTTTCTATCGCCACGAGTTTTCCTTCCGAGTTGAGTCAGGGACATACGTGGGATAGAGAGTTGATTCGGGAAATTGGACGAATCACCGCCAAGGAAGCGAGAGCGCTCGGCTACACAAATATTTACGCGCCGACTTTGGATGTTGCTCGCGATCAGCGCTGGGGACGAATCGAAGATGTCTACGGCGAGGACCCTTATCTCGCCTCACAGCTAGGCGTGGAAATGGCGAAGGGTCTGCAGGAACACTACACGGTTGCATCCACCGCTAAGCACTTTGCGGTCTACAGCAATAGCAAAGGGGCTCGCGAAGGGCAGTCTCGTACAGACCCGCAAACCTCGCCACGCGAAGTGGAAAATGTTTTTTTGCCACCTTTTAAAGCTGCTATTAAGGAAGCCGGCATTTTGGGCATGATGAGTTCGTACAACGACTACGACAGTATTCCAGTCACCGGGAGTAGTTACTGGCTAACGGACCGACTCAGAAAAGATTTTGGGTTTAAGGGATACGTTGTCTCCGACAGTGCCGCGGTAGAGTTTTTATACAACAAGCACGGCGTCGCCGCCGACATGAAAGATGCCGTGCGTCAATCCATCGACGCCGGCTTGAATGTGAAAACAAACTTCACTCCGCCAGACGACTTCATTCTTCCTTTGCGCGAGTTGGTTAAAGAGGGAAAAGTTTCAATGAAAACGCTCGACGACCGGGTGCGCGACGTCTTGCGCGTGAAATTCCTGGTCGGCATCTTCGATCGTCCCTACGTTTCTGATGCGGACGCAACCGAACGGTTGGTTAATTCCGCTGAGCATCAGCAAGTTGCTTTGCGTGCTGCACGCGAAAGCGTCGTACTACTCAAAAATGAAAGGAGCGTTCTGCCATTGAGTAGGGAGATTAAGTCGGTCGCCGTCATTGGCCCGAACGCCGATAACGACAGTAATACCCAATATCGTTACGGTCCTTCATCCATAAAAGGTGTTACGGTGATGGAGGGGATCAAGAATAAGTTGGGCGGCAAGGTGAGCGTACGCTACGCAAAGGGCTGCGAGATTCTCGATGCTCATTGGCCTGAAACTGAAGTACTAGCCGAGCCTTTGACTAAAGAAGAACAGGAAGAGATAGACAAGGCCGTTGACGTCGCTAAAAACTCGGATGTGGCCATCGTAGTTCTTGGTGATTCTTCAAAAACCGTCGGCGAAAGCGCCAGCCGTACAAGTCTTGATTTACCGGGACGCCAGTTGAATCTGGTCCAGGCAGTGTATGGCACCGGCAAGCCAGTTGTAGTAGTTCTAATTAACGGCCGTCCGCTGAGCATTAACTGGGTAAACAAGTATGTGCCGGCCATTGTGGAGGCCTGGTTTCCGGGCGCACAAGGTGGCACTGCGATTGCCGACGTATTGTTTGGCGATTACAACCCCGGTGGAAAACTCACGGTAACGTTTCCTCGAACGGTAGGTCAGATCCCCTATAACTTTCCAACTAAACCTAATGCTCAGTGGGAGGGCGAGAACACCCGCGTTAACGGTGCACTCTATTATTTCGGGCATGGACTGAGTTACACCACCTTCGAGTACAGCAATCTTCAAATCAATCCTCGAAAACAGACGTCGCGCGGAAGCGTTTTGGTGAGCCTTGAAGTGAGGAATACCGGCGCGCGCGCGGGCGACGAAGTTGTGCAACTCTACACACGTGATGTTGTCAGCAGCGTCACTACATACGAAAAGAATTTACGCGGGTTCGAGCGAGTGCACCTAAACCCGGGCGAAGCTAAGAGCATTAAGTTTACGCTGACACCTGACGATCTGGCTCTTTGGGATCGGAATATGCACTTCATAGTAGAGCCGGGAGTATTCAGAGTGATGGTTGGGGCTGGCTCCGAAGACATCCGGCTAAACGGCGAATTCGAGATCGTGGGATCAAGAGACCGCGACAGATAAACTCCTGATCCACTCCGTGAAGACCGGCGATCTTTATGCATTGATCAAAGAGTGATCTCAACGCGAGGTTTCCGCGATGAAGTTACAGATTGATTGCGCCACGTCATCGGCAAGATACCACGCCATCCCCAGGTAAGAAGTGTAGCTACCGCTCGAGAGAGTGGGGCATTCGACCAGCGAACGTGCTGTCGAACAGAAGTAGACCAGCCTCCAATTGCACCCGCGAGCTGGCGCAGAAATGCGCGCGCACGAAGCGGAAAGTTTCCGATTTTGAAGATCGCACCGCGAATATAAATCGCGTGCATCTCCTCATCTTTCCACGTCCAAAGCAGAGCGTGGCGAATAATCTCGCGCTCCTCTTCGGAGATGGGCATGGCCTTTAAGCGCACCGCGATCAAATCTTCCCGGTACCCAACAGACACGATCTCCTCACGCTCCAGCGCAAGCAGAAAGAGCCGGATCATCTGGCGGCGCGGGCGTCCAGCATACTTGTTGTCCCAGATAGCGAGTTCAGCTTGAAATTGATCGTAGACGCTTCCCATGACGATTTGTCTTTCACCGTCCCTGTTAAGCCTGAGTGCTTATACCAACATTGACATTAATTTCAGTCTCTAAGCAAGGTTGAATCTGAATACCCAGAAAGAGGAGGGCGAGCTTCCGCAAGTTTGCCTGAATGAATCGAATCGGATGAATAAGGAACTGTCAGCCCACAGCAATCTGTCGCGTTACGGCATCATCTCAAGATCGGCGCGAGCGGAGTCGGTGAAGTCGTCGCATCTTTGGTTTCGAGGAAGTCTTCCCTCACCGGGGTGAAGATATCGATGAGAACGACTTCTTCGTCCAACATCGTCGCGCCGTGCAAGCAGTTTGAAGGAAAGTGGAGCACATCACCCGGCGACGCAAGACGCTCTGTGCCGTCGGCAAAGAAGCGCACGCGGCCGCTGACGACAAGCGACATCTGCTCATGTGGGTGCGTGTGCTGTGGTGTCACGAGCAAAGGCGCGAAGCGAAAGCGGCAGATCATCAAGTGCTCGCCAACCACCATCTGTCGCTCGATGCCTTCGGCGGGATGCTCGACCGGAATGCTGGACCAGTTGAGATGTTGCGCGTTGCTTAATAGCGGCAACGCCGACGTGAGGGTCTGATCTTCTCTTGCATTTAAAGACATCTGTTTTCCTGGCGACTATTTCCTGGCAGCTAATTCCTGGCGGGCCGCTTCGAGACCGGAACCACTCGCGGCGTACTCTGGCTGCACATTCACCACGCCAAACTGCCGATCTTCACCTTCACGCACAGCCGCCATCATCCACAAAAAGTTTATCTGACCACCGGGCGCCGCCACGTTCGGATGGTAGCCTTTTGGCAGACATAACACGTCTCCCGTTTGATCTCCGGCATCGTAAGTTGATCGCTCATCGAGCCCTCCTAAACATCCTACTGGACAGAGCTGTTCCAATTCCTGGAATCAAGCCGCGATTCCACTTCGTTGTTTTCAGGGCGGCCTCTTCGGGACCGACCTCTTTAGATCTAAAGGGAAACGGTTTGTTCAGCCCAGAATTGAAACTCACGATGTTTGTGCTCTTCAGCTTTAGCCAGCGCTTCGCCACTGGCTACTCTTCTCACTTGCTCGAAGACACGCGCACCGACTTCATCAATGGTCTCCGTGCCGTCAATCACTCCACCGGCAGAAAGGTCCAGGTCGCGGGACATGCGCTCGAAGACCGGCGTGTTCGAAGCCAGTTTGATCACCGGCGTAATGGCATTTCCGATGGTCGTGCCGCGTCCGGTTGTGAACACCACAACCGTGGCACCAGCGCCAACGAGTCCCGGCGTCGACTCCTGATCGTAGCCTGGCCCTTGCATCAAATGGAGTCCGTGGCATTTCGGAGTTTCAGCGTATTCAATAGTTCCCTCCACGCGAGTTGTACCGGCCTTGGACATGGCCCCCAAACTTTTGACCGTAAGATTAAGCAGCCCCCCTGCGATATTACCCGGACTCGGATTCTGATTGAGCACGGCGCCAAACTTCGAGGCATACTCTTTGTACCAGTCCACTAAACGATAAATCGCTCGACCAATTTCGGCGTTTTTAGCACGGTGGGCCAGAATGTGTTCAGCACCACAAAACTCCGGCACCTCCGTAATCAAGACTGTGCCGCCGGAACGAACCAGCATATCCGCGGCGCGTCCCAAAGATGGGTTTGCCGAGATTCCCGAGAAGCCGTCCGACCCTCCACACTTAACTCCTAACACCAACTCGCCGACAGATACTTCTTCGCGCACGGCCCGATTAACTTCCGGTAGCATGCGTCCAACCTCTTCGAGTCCAAGCTTGATCGCGGCTTCAGTACCGCCAATTTCCTGAATCCCGATCTTGGCGACGGGTTTATTGAAAGACTTCTCGCGATTGAGCAGATATCGCTCAACATAAGCAAGATTCGTCTTTTCGCAACCCAAATCCATCAGAATCACTCCACCCACGTTAGGGTGATCGGCATAGTTGGAAAGTGTCCGCAACATAACGTCAAGCGTGGAACCATCCTGACACCCACAGCCCTTGTTGTGCGGAATCGCCACCACGCCATCGACATTTGGGTACTTCTCACGTGTGTAGAGCATGAACTCTGACATCATCGAGATCTGCTGCGCCTCGTGGCTTGCACACATGCTCGTCGGCACGATCAGGACGTAATTGCGAGTGCCGACTCGTCCGTCCGCACGGCGAAAGCCCATGAACGTTGCGCGTTGCGCAGGCGGAATGTAATCGGGCGGAGGCGTTGAAAGGCCCTGCGGCAATTCGCGAATCACCGGCACTTCGTTTGACATATTGTCGTGGGTGATCTGTTCGCCTTCGTTGATACCCCTGGAGGTTCCTATAGGCTGGCCATACTGCAAAACAAACTCCCCGGCAGGAATGTCGCGGATGGCAAAACGGTGGCCCGGGGGAATCGCAGCACTCACGCGCACGACGCGATTGTCGGCAAGGGCCACCTCGAGACCAGGCTGCGTCTCCTTCTTGACGACCGCCAGGTTGTCTCCTGGATCAACGACGATCGCGTATTCGCTTACTGGCGTTGCTGCGGCGATGAACGTAGTCGACATATAGTCACAACTTCCCCTATTCGCGCTCCAGGTTTACAGCACATCCGGCAGAATTAATGATCGGACGTTGCCGTGAAAACGCATCCACAATCCTGGGTTTTCGTCGAGTTGCGCCGTCCGTTGCGTCGGGTCAGTCGAAATCTCTGTTTCAAGCACGCGGCGATAACTGTCACGCTTGCCAGGCGCTGTGCTTGCATCCACTATCGATTGGACAATCCTTTTTGACTTGAGAATAGAAGCTGGCCCAAGCGTAAGAATATGCGTTGCCGATCGGCATTCCTCTTCGTCAGCAGCAGTGATCGTGCTTCCGCCAACTTTGAATTTATTGATGTGGTGTTCGAGTATGCTGGAAGAAATTGGAATAACTCCAGCCATGTCATCAGCGCTGGCGCCGGACCCGGGCTTAATGTACGCAATATGAGATGCAGCACCAGCCTCCGGGCCCAGACCAAGAAAGCAAATATCAATGCCACCCAGAGATTCCAGCTTTTCCAGATATCGTTCCAGTTCAGCTTCCATGTCGTCCGTGTCCGTCTGCATCGGCGTAAAGCTTTTTACCTTTTCGAAAAAGGAGCTTCCCAACAGTCGTTCGAAATCGCGCACAAAGCTCAACCCGTTATCCATGCGCAGTGGCGCCAGCGCGTCCTGGGTGAAAATGTGAAGGCGTTTTAGCAGGTGGTCGATCTCGTCCGTCCGAGACATCTCACCTAGCATCCGGTACAACGCCTGCGCGCCCCGACCACCAAGAAGGATGATGACCAGATCACCTTCTTTGTTCCCAGCAGCTCGTTGGATCTCCTCAAACTGCGCGCGACCAACGACCTCTTCTGACTCCATCACCTCATACGTGAGTTCTCGAACTTGAAGCTCAAGAGCATCTTCACGAAAAGCTTGTTGCGGCCGGAGCCAAACGTTGCGCCCCACCACGCGACGAGTCAGGTTCTCCAAAACAGTAGCGGAAAAATTTGCTGCCATTCGAATTAGCGTTGTGGCAATTTAAGAAAACCTCGTTCGCATCGGCACGTCTGAAGCCACGACCCCACATGCCGGTTTGCGTAACTGGTCAAACCATTCCTCAGATTCGCAACCGAAGTATTTACCATAATGGTGGACTTCAAGGCAAGATCAATTCTATTCCGCGGTATGCGAAAACTGAGACCAAAACCCACGCATGCCCAGAAGAAAAGAGCTTGACGCGGCCTCTCTAGTGGTGTTACACAGTGCTGACTGTAGCGATGATTGGTAAGACCTATGTCTCGGAGATCGGATAGCCAAAACGCCTGTCATTAAGTCAATTCTCCTCGGTACTGATGGGATTTTGCTAGGCGCCTCGGATGCCGGTGACGATCTCTGTGTCAAAGTGGACGTGGTTTGCCCGATTGGGCCCGGCAGCGGTTAGATTTGTTTCCAGCTCCTTCAGAAGGGCATAAACGTATCGATGAGCTATCCTCCTTTGGATCTCAGTGGCAAGGTGGCGGTCGTAATCGGTGGCACATCCGGCATCGGCCGCGCCATCGCCCACGGATTGGCACAAGCCGGCGCGGAAGTCGTGGCGACGTCACGACAGGCTGAACACGTCGAGGCATCCGCCCTGGAAATAGAGGCGTTCGGGCGCCGGACACTCCGCGCAACGTCCGATGTGGCCGACCGCTCCTCTCTACAACACGTCCTCGAAGAAACCGTCGAAACATTTGGCAAGGTCGATATCCTCGTCAATTCGGCCGGTCGAACAAAACGAGCGCCAACGGTCGATTTTTCTGACGGCGAATGGAACGACATTCTGGATACGAATCTTACCGGCACACTGCGCGCCTGTCAGATTTTCGGGAGACACATGATCGAACGTCAGTATGGACGCATTATCAACATCGCCTCCCTGTCATCCTTTGTCGCCCTTTACGAAGTCGCCGCCTATTCGGCGAGCAAAGCGGCGGTTGCGTCGCTTACAAAGTCACTGGCAGTCGAATGGGCGTCGCATGGAGTTTGTGTCAACGCAATTGCCCCTGGGGTCTTCCGTACTGCACTCAATCAAAAGCTATTGGACGAGACGGAACGTGGGCGTGAATTTCTGTTGCGCACGCCAATGAGACGGTTTGGCAAAGTCGAAGAACTGGCTGGAGCGGCGGTTTTTCTTGCCTCCGACGCCGCCAGCTTCGTGACAGGCGAGATTTTGGTTGTGGATGGGGGCTTTCTGGCCAGTGGCGTTAATCAGTAGGCGTTCACCTGGACTCTTCAATCACAGGAACCAAAGTGGATGAGACCCGTATCCCTTTTGCCGATGTTGAGACGTTCTGACTGCAACGCCGAATTGGCCGCAAACTCTGCTTGTCTCGAAGGGCGCGAGTATCTTTCTCCAGACGTACTATGCCTCTAACAAACTAATTCCTGGAATCAAGGACGAGTTAAGCTATGGCTGATCCGAATAAGGCTCTTTTGGAATCGTCGTCCGAGATCGCACTAACAAACCGCGCGGTTGCGCCCGCGAGCATTGTCGGCAGCATTGGCACCGCCATCGGGCGTTATCGCTGGGCTATCTGCGCACTGCTGTTTTTCGCGACCACGATCAACTACATCGACCGCCAGGTCCTCGGGATACTCGCCACCGACGAAAACTTCAAGCACACGATCGGTTGGAATGACGCTCAGTATGGCTTTGTCCAGACCACATTCCAGGCCGCTTATGCCGTGGGGCTGTTGCTGGTCGGTAGTTTGATGGATAGGTTCGGCACTCGGAAGGGTTTCTCATTCGCAGTAACGTTCTGGTCTATCGCGGCGATGGGTCACGCGCTGGCGCGCTCGATCTTTGGTTTCGGAGTGGCGCGTTTTGCCCTGGGCTTGGGCGAGGCAGGCAATTTTCCCGCAGCAATAAAGACGGTGGCCGAATGGTTCCCGAAAAAAGAGCGCGCGCTGGCGACCGGCATCTTTAATAGCGGCTCAAACGTAGGTGCTATCGTCGGCCCGCTCGCCGTGCCGTTTATTGCCGTCAAGTACGGCTGGCAATGGGCCTTCATTATTACGGGACTGCTGGGCTTTATCTGGTTGGCCTTTTGGCTGGCGATCTACCGCCCTCCACAAGAGCACTCAAAAATTTCCTCCGCAGAGTTGGCACATATCCAGTCTGACCCGGCGGAACCGGCAACAAAGATAAAATGGTCGCGGCTTATTCCGCATCGTCAGACGTGGGCCTTTGCCGTCGGCAAGTTCATGACGGATCCAATCTGGTGGGTCTACCTCTTTTGGTTGCCGAAGTTTCTCAATTCAAACTACGGCTTGAACATCACGCAGATCGGTTTGCCCCTTGTTGTGATCTATGTCTCAGCAGACGTCGGGTCGATTGGCGGCGGCTGGCTCTCGTCATCGCTCATCAAGCGCGGCTGGACGGTTAACAAATCGCGTAAGGTTGCGATGCTGGTATGTGCGATATCGGTCGTCCCGATCATCTTCGCGGCTCACGCCTCGAGCCTGTGGGCGGCTGTTGGTTTTGTTTCACTGGCTGCGGCGGCGCATCAAGGCTGGAGCGCAAACATTTTCACGATGGCATCGGACATGTTTCCGCGCCGTGCAATTGGTTCCGTCGTCGGCATCGGTGGGATGGCAGGCTCGATTGGCGGAATGCTGATTCAGACCACGGTCGGATTGATCTTGTTCTATACCGGCTCGTACCTACCGATCTTCATCATCGCAGGCAGCACGTATCTGGCGGCGCTCGCTATTATTCACCTGCTCGTTCCGCGGCTGGAACCAGCTGACGTCGAGGGGTAACGACGAAACATGGAAATAGCGGATTGCACATCAAACCGAAGCAGAATTGGGTACTGGTTCACTTTGAACTCTTAGGTCCGAAGGACCGGAAGTTAGTAGCCCCCGTCCGTGAGGACGGGGAACTCCATCTTCTGATAGCCCGAAAGGCCCGAAGGGCCGGCACAAACCGTGGCGCACCTTCGGTGCTCAGGTAACTAACGGCCGCATCTCCCCGCCCTCACGGACGGGGGCTACTAACTTCCGGTCCTTCGGACCTAAAGCGTGCCTGCGGTTGAAACTGAACCAGCACCCAGAATTGTCGTTGTACTGCGTCTCGCTGGGCAGCTTTTGCGCGTTATCTGAAACCACGCCGGTAGTCGCAAAGGAAGCAATGCAGGCCGGATGCGCGACTGTCTTCGTCGCCTCATTAGCAAATTGATTTGGGTTTGAGGTTTAGCTGGATCGCGGATCAACGGCAGAGGTTGACTGCTCACCATCCGGAAGGTTAGAAAGCAGAACGCCGTCACCATCAACCTCCTCTGCCTCTTGCGCCTTCTGCGCGAGCATAAGGTGGTCACGCATGGCGTTACGGGCCGCTTCCGAATCACGAGCGCGAATTGCGCGGTAGATGTGGCGATGCATCTCAGCCGATTCTTTTAGGTCTTTGGCGCGCTTGACGGTTTTTCTCCGCACGTCGAAGAGAATCGTCGCCACCATATTCATCAGGGAGGTCAGGATGCGATTTCGCGACGCAGACGCAACCGCCTGGTGGAAGCTCATGTCGTGAACGAGGAACTGTTCGGGATCATCAAGCGAGGCGTACATGCCGGTTATCTCTTCCGACAACAAAGCCATGTGCTCGCTGGTGGCACGCTCGGCAGCAAGTCCGGCAACCGCCATCTCCAGTGACTGTCGCGCTTCAAACATCTCAGCGGAAGTGAAACCATGCAACGAAGCCATCAGGCGTAGTGGACTACTGTCCAGGGCCGGCGGACCATCGGATTTGACTACGAATGTTCCCGCGCCCTGGCGCGACTCGAGCACCCCCACGGCAGCAAGCGAGCGGATTCCGCCCCTGAGAGTTGGACGACTAACACCGAGGATCTTGGCCAGATCTCGCTCGGGCGGCAGCCGGTCACCTGGACGCAATTCTCCTCGATGGATCATTTCTCGGAGCTGCGAGATGACTTCTTCGGCGGTAGTTCCCCTGTGGGCAGCATCGATCGTCTTGAATTTCTTGCCGTTGGAATCGGTCATACCACTTGCGCCTTTCAGAATTCTTAGTTTACCACAAAGGTCAATCTTGCATCAGGAGTCTCCCCACATGTGGCGGCAGATCTCAAACCTTCAATCCGTCAAGTACCGTTTCAACAGGTCGCCCCGCGCGAGAATCTTAACAAAGCTCGTCGAAAGGTATGACCATTCCGTGTACGCTTCATTATCAGGTGGTGAGTTGCGACAGGCGTCTCTCTTTGCAATTGGTCGCGCCGCCAGCGTGAAACTGCTTTTGAGTTTGCTTACCGCTTCCCTTTTGTTGTCTCTCCTCTTCGGAACGTCGCCGGTTCAGGCGCAAAGGACCCCGCTGTCAGAACAGATGGCGTCCATGGTCATGACACGTTGGAAGGATTCCTGGGAGATTCAACCGGGTGGGTCTGAAAAATGGAGTTACGATCAAGGAGTTGTTCTGAAAGGAATGGAAGGCGTCTGGCTGAACACGGCCGACGGCAGGTATTTTCGATTTATTCAACAGAGCATTGATCGCTTCGTTAGAGACGATGGCACGATCCGTACGTTTGAACTCAAGGAATACAACATTGATCATATCAATAACGGAAAGATCCTGCTGCTGCTCTACAGCGTGACCGGCCAGGAAAAATACCGAAAGGCAGCGGCCCTGCTGCGCGAACAACTAAGGACTCACCCGCGCACATCAGAGGGCGGCTTCTGGCATAAGCAGATATATCCATCTCAAATGTGGCTGGACGGGCTCTATATGGGTGAACCGTTCTATGCCGAATACGCCGCAGCCTTTCACGAAGATGCGGCCTTCGACGACATCGCGCGGCAGTTCGTGCTGATGGAACTTCATTCAAGAGACGCAAAGAGCGGGCTGCTCTATCACGCCTGGGATGAATCCCGAAAGCAGCGCTGGGCGAATCCCATCACCGGACGCTCGCCCAATTTTTGGGGACGAGCCATGGGTTGGTATGCCATGGCGCTCGTAGATACGCTGGATTATTTCCCGCAAAACCATCCGCAGCGAGGCGCGCTTATTGGAATACTGAAACGGCTCGCCGTCGCCGTTCAAAAATATCAGGAACCGAAATCGGGTCTCTGGTACGAAGTGCTCGACCAGGGTAGCCGGAAAGGAAATTACCTTGAAGCATCCGTCTCCTGCATGTTCGTTTACGCTTTAGCCAAAGGTGTTCGCAAGGGTTATCTCCCAGATTCTTATCTCGCGGCCGCTCGGAAAGGTTATAGAGGAATTGTCAGCCGGTTCATTAAAACAGACGGCGAGGGGCAAGTAAATCTTGAGGGCACAGTCAGCGTCGGAGGATTGGGCGGAAATCCTTATCGCGATGGAAGTTATGAATACTACCTGAGTGAAAAAGTCGTCACTAACGATCCGAAAGGCGTCGGAGCCTTCCTGATGGCGAGCAATGAGATGGAGATCGCAGCTCATCTACCCGCGGGTCGCGGCAAGACTGTGACGCTGGATTCTTACTTCAATAACGAACTCAAGAAAGACGCAACCGGACGCGTCACTCGCTGGCACTATAAGTGGGAGGAAATGACAAACAGCGGTTTCTACTTCTGGGGAAACGTATTCAGGAACCTCGGTGCCAAGACCCAATCTTTGGTGGATGGTCCCACCGTTGCGAACTTGAAGAAGACCGACATCTACATAATCGTCGACCCCGACACCGGGGCGGAGACTAAACATCCAAATTTTATCGAGGCGCAGCATGTCAAAGCCATCACTGAATGGGTGAAGGACGGAGGCGTGCTCGTGTTGATGGGTAATGATGCGGGCAATGCGGAATTCGATCACTTCAATCAGTTGGCAAAGCACTTTGGTGTTCATTTCAACCAGGACAGCAAGAACCGCGTGCAGGGAAACGATTTTGCGACAGGCAGCGTTGTGGTTGAAAAAGGCCACGCGATTTTCAAGAACGCCAGGCAGCTTTATCTGAAAGAGATTTCCACGCTCTCGCTCGCACCGCCGGCTGGATCTGTCATGCGGCACAGGAGCGACGTAATTATGGCGGTGGCCCGGCTGGGTAGGGGCACCGTCTTTGCCGTCGGCGATCCCTGGCTATACAACGAATATGTGGACGGAAGAAAGCTGCCGGCGGAGTTTGAAAACTTCAAAGCATCTCAGGACCTTGCGAGGTGGTTGATACTGCAAGCGGCGGCGAGAAAGAACTGAGCGAATGACCTCTTCCAGGTAGCGGCTCTTTCGAGAACAGACGACGAGAGGATGAATCAAGATGTTCACAAAGATGAAGTACATTGCCGGGATAGTTTCAGTAACCATCGCTTTGGCAATTAGTTCGCCGGCACAATCGGTTGAACGCGCGCCGAGTAACCCGCTGCGGCCTTTCGTTGTTATGCCAGCCCAGTCGCTTTCCGATCTGGAGCGGAAACTCCAGTCGGAAAATAAGGCGGAGGACTTGATCGGCGGCGAGGGAATGCAGTTGCGTGTGGCTGTGCAGCATGACCTGAACCGACCAACCGCTGCGGCCGAACTCCATGACGCCTCCGACGATGTCTACTATGTGTTGGCAGGAACAGCCACGCTGACGCTTGGCGGAAGACTGGATGCACCACGTGAGATCGAGCCTGGAGAGTGGCGCAGCCCACGTATCAATGGTGGCCAAACATTTCAAATCACCAAAGGCGATCTCATTGTTGTGCCGCGCGGGACGCCGCACCAGCGCACCGGGAAAGATTTCTCAATGATCCTGATAAAGATATACGCCGCGCCCCTACCGCCGCCCAAACCGACTGCGCCAAAGGAACAGACTCCGCTGAAGCCATAGTCCCCCAGAATTCTTCGGCGTAAACGTCCAGGCAGGTTTTGCCTGCGGAGCAGGCGTCAACGTAAAACTTGGGGGTGAAGCGCAACGAAACCAGGTTGCGAACGAAAGCCAGAATCATCAGCCCGCAGAGCGGGCGAGTTTCTAAAGCATGTGCCCGCGCGGTTAAACAAAACGGTTTGAAGATATTAGGGCGTGGTCTGCTGGGAGCTAAGGCGGCGGTTTTTTCCTGGCCGGTTCGATAGTGACATTCTTGAACGAAACCGAGCCGGCGTGATTCATCACTTCTGCCGCTTCAACTCCGCGGAAAGTGCAGTCACTGAAGCGCACGTTCTCAATCCTCACGCCGGGAAAACCTACGATCCACATAACCCTCGGGCTTGACGTGCTCTGCACCCGTTCGAGTGAGACGTTACGCAAGACAGGCCGGTGTGTGCCTTCGGCCCCAGTATCGTAGAGAAAATCAATCGTCAGCACGGCCTCGGCGACCCGTCCGATCATGACGTCGCGCATGAAGACGTTTTCGATCAAGCCACCGCGCCGGGCGTTTGACTTGAAGCGCAGCGCGCGGTCGAGATTAGGGCTGTCCATCCGGCAGTTTTCAACGAAAACGTTGCGACAGTCACCTGAGATTTCACTCCCGATAACCACGCCGCCATGCCCATCTTTCATACTGCAGTTGCGGACAATGATGTTCTCCGAAGAAACATGCAGACGCCGTCCGTCGGCGTCTCGGCCGCTTTTGATGGCAATGCAGTCATCTCCCGTGTCGAAAACGCAGTCCTCGATAAGCACATCGCGGCTCGACTCAGGGTCGCACCCGTCGTTGTTGGGACCGTGGCTGTCGACGGTAACGCCACGCACGGTGACGTTGGTGGAGAGCACTGGATGAATCTCCCACATCGGTGAATTGATGATCCGCACACCCGCAATCAGAATGTTCCTGCTGCGGTAAGGCTGAATGAAACTGTTTCGCAGATAATGCCCGGCGCCAAACACGCGTTCCTCCACGCGCACTCCTCGGTCTCCCATTTCGCGCAACTTTGTGATGTCCGCCCTTGCCGGTGGATCTCCTCCGTTTGAGGTTCGCCGTGCCCATTTCCACCAGTTATCGCTTGAGGCCGAACCATCGAGGGTCCCACCCCCGGTGACCGCAATGTTCTCCTGCGCAAAGGCATAGATAAGCGGCGAATAGTTCATGCACTCCGTGCCTTCAAAGCGCGTGTAAACGACGGGCAAATACTTCGCGGGATCGGGGCTGAACTTCAGCGTCGCGCCTTCTAAGATGTGGAGATTGACATTGCTTTTGAGACGGATGGCGCCGGTTTGAAAAACGCCGGGCGGCACGACGACGCGTCCACCACCGCCCGTGTGGCAGGCCTCGATAGCTTTGCGGATGGCTTCGGTGTTGTCATCGGCTTCGGGACGCGCGCCGTAGTCAGTTATCCGGAAATCGCGCGCGGGAAATCTGGGGGCCTTGATGCGCACGAGGATCGTGGGCATCGTCTCCCATCCGATCGGGCGGCCGCTTTCAACCACCCCGGGCGCGTGCATTCCCAAAGCATGATTTGGGTAAGATGACGGCACTACGCCGAGTAGAAAAGCCAACAGTAGTGTTCGGGCGGCGTAGCAATTAATCAGCCGATGCATAGAAGTGTGGTCCTCGTTTCTTAATCGAGAAGTCAGGAACTGATAAAAAAGTGTGCACTAAACGAATCTCGGATACCTCTCTGGTTCTGCTGATGTTTCGCTCCTTTGCGAACTTTGCGAATGCTTTGCGAGCTCTGCGATTATGGTTCTGTTTTGCTGCAGGGAAAATAAAGCATTCGTAAAGGACCGCCAGGGATTACTTCGTTTAGCAATTTGTTGACTTATCAGCTGGGATGGTTTAGAAAACTTTATCCCCCTTGTCACACGCTCCATGTATATTTTGATGGATGATTGCATCGTTAACTTGAGAGGGTTTGCCAAATGAGCCAAACGATATCGTCGCGCCTTGGTTTCATTTCGGTTTTGTTAACCTCGCTCGCCTTCCTGTTCCCTCATGCCGGCCAAACTGCTTACGAACCATCAACGGGGGACGACCGAGGTCTGGAGAGAGAGCGCGCAGCCCTGCGGTCCGAGTTCTTGCCTGGTTTAGTCGCTCAGTATCACGGCTTGTCTGCAGCCTCGGACGATTTCGAGGGGACGTTACCCGCAGTCGATAAGGGCGGAATTCGTGAAGAGGTCCCTGAAAAATTCATGGCTCGTTATCAGCAATGGAAAAAAGAGTTTCTGGCTACCGAAACTGGTCGCCAGCAATGGGCCTCTTATCAAAACAACCCGAACTTTACGCTAACGGTGGTTGTATCTCATGACAATCCAGAAGGCGGAACCACCGGCAACTACAAGTGGAACGAGGCCGGCAAATTGATCGCGGCAACGATCACGCTCGGTTCTCGTCTAGACGCGGGCGTTCCCAACCCAGTCTATTTTCCAGTGATGAATTCGCTGCTGCCCACGGAAAAAGCTCGCAAAGTAGACGGAGAAACTCTGGCGGCAACCAAGATGGCCCACGAGTTTGGCCATGTGAACCGCACGGCGAAAGGTGACCCGGTTCTCTATCAACTTCAGAGTCAATTGATGCCTCAATACAATCAGATTTTTTTGAGCAACGGTCGTGACTCCAGCGATCCGCGCTTGATCGAACTGGTGCGAAGGATGGGTGGCACTCCCGTTGGGATTTGGGAAGATCGTGAATATTGGGGTGAAACAAACGCCATGCTCTTTCTTCGCGATCGATTTGCCGAGGACGGCTTCCGTTGTCTGCTCTTTAGTAGAATAAAGCGAAGCGTCGATTTATACGCGCCCGGCTATGAAGAGCGATTCCTTCACATAGCGCAATCAACACCCTCAGGCCGCCATTGTGGCTGGTAGTTTCGGCCGCGGCACTGGTCCCAAGCATCTCAGTGTGGGCCCGTACGGCCACTCGTTATACCCAGCCTTCCCGAGATCCAGTTGACTACTTTGTTTTTGTAACCCGGATCAGTCGCTTCCCAGCGCGTCATGCCATGCACTCCATCATCGATCGTTATCAGATCGCACGACACTCCAACCGCTCGTAGTTTTGCCTGCAACTGGACCGACTGGTTGTAAGGCACACTCATGTCGGCCGTACCGTGGACCAGCAGAAACGGCGGCAGGCCCGAGTGAACATAGTTGATCGGCGAAGCTTCGCGCAGGAGTTGAACAGCTTGGGCGTCAACTTCATGAGAGCGCCCGAAAAGATCTCTCAATGACAGACTAAGGCCGCCGCGCCGCTGAGTGTCGGATTCCAAATCCACCGGAGCATAAAACGGAATTGCTGCCGCGACGCGGGTGTCATCCTGAGCTCGCACGACGGCCATCGCCACCAGATGTCCGCCCGCCGACTCACCCAGCAGCGCCACGCGCTGCGGATCGACGTTAAATTCCGAGGCGTGTTTTTTCAACCAGCGAATCGCCGCTTCGACGTCTTCCACAGATGCCGGATAACGATGCTTCGGAGGAAGTCGATAGTTGATCGAAAACCAGCCAATACCGGACTTCGATAAAGGCCCAAAGAGGGGATCAACGCCTGTTGATTTGTCGCCACTGGTCCAGCCACCACCGTGCACGAGAATGACAGCCGGAAACGGGCCCTTGCCATTCGGCACACAAGCGTCGAGTCGCAGACTCTCTCCGCCGGCGCGACTGTATTCCAGGTCCTTCCTGACGCCGATCTTTGAAGCACAGTCAATTCGGGAAGAATTCCTTTTCCTTCCAGCGGTCGTATTGGCTACATTAGCCGCGGTCGCAGATGTTTTTTCGCGAGCTTTCGGATTCCACCCATCAACTCCACGCAAGACTTTCTCGGAAGTGATGCTGCTGGCTTCGGCAGCGGACAATTGTCTGGACCACGACACGCGCGCCGCTTTTTGTCCTCCGGGGCCAGCGCTCTTGAACTCGGCGTAACGTGATGTCTTTTCACGGCCCGGCTTATCCCAGTTGTGCCAACCAACTGGCCGGACCACTTCTGACATTTCGGTGTTCAGGAAAATAACGTTAGCGAAATCCCTCCACGGCCTGCCGAGATACGTGTTCACGTCGGTGCTTTCGCCGGTAATCTTGCAGTGGGAAAAAACAAAGCCGAAGGGCTGTTCGGTTGGCGTGGAGGCGGCGGTAATGTAGCCGTTGCGCAGGCAGTGGATGTGACAGCTTTCGAAAAACGCGGTCGCGCCGCCGAAGATGAAATCCACGTGTCCGGCGATGTAGCAACCTTCGAAATAATGACGGCCGCGGTTAGCCAGAATCGTATCCTGCCAACCCAGAAACCGGCAGTTACGAAACGCCACCCGGTCACCTTCAATGCGAATCGCGAGCGCTTGACCCACTGGGCCGGCGGAATTTTCAAATGTCAGGTTCTCCGCAGTGAAATCATCGGCGTCGATGTATGTTGAAGCGGTGCGGAAGGTGCCGATGATTTTGCCGTCCGGACCCGGCATGTTTGCGTGCAGGTTGTAAGTCAGAATGGTCTTTGTTGGGTCATCGCCTATCAAACTAATGAAGCGCTTCTCGCGCTGCACGTAAATCAGTTCCTTGTAAACACCAGGTTTGACGTGTATCACCCACGGTTTTGTCCGACTGGTTCGCTGTGGCGCGGCGTTGATTGCATCCTGAAGCGACTTGAATTGGCCGTCACCATTTGGGGCGACCGTGGCGTCGGCAGCGCTCGCCTGGCCCACGCAAACACTGAGCAACATCAGCAACGCGAACATCAGAGACCTGACCAACTTAGCGATTAGTGTCGTTAGCATGCAATTCATTTCCGGCGAACATCTTCAGTTCATCGTCTAAGGCTTGTTTGGATCGGTGTTGTTCAGGTACTCCTCGAGATTGGTGTATCCATCGCGATCATTGTCGTTGGAACCATCAGCCGGGTCGTGCGGTTTCAATCCATGTCGACGCTCCCACGAATCCGGCATGCCATCATTATCGCTGTCAACCGGCGCGGCTTTGGATTTCAGCGGCGGCCAGCCGCCAACTTGCGCCTGCGAATCGATGATTGACCCTTTGCGCCGGCGCACCTCGCCTACGATCCGGGCATCGACTGAATCACGCCGCGGGAGTGAAGCGCCGACCATACGCAGCACTGCTTCATAAGCGCGTTGGGCGGAGACGGTCTCAACTGGCAGCGCGCTGAATGGTTGTGCGACGGGCTGCACTTGTTTCTTGCCATCGATCATCACCGGATCAAAAAACTGCGAATTGTCGGCAGTCAAAACTCGGTTGCCTTCGAACACGTTCTCTCGAATGTAGAAGCTCAAATCTGAAGGTCCACCAATATGAATCGGAGTGCCGGCTTTGCTAGCTGGACCCGGGCGAATGTAGTTCGCCACGTAATTTACCTTCAGCACTCCCTGAGTTAAGCCGGTAGCAATTTCACCGTAGTCGTAAATGACATTGTTACGAACATCGAACGTAGGGTAAGGCGGCCGTCCGTAGTTGTCGCCCAGCCGCGGGTTGCGCGAGTTGTTGTGCGCCCAAAGATTGTGATGCCAGGTTACAGGACCGTTTGCCCGTGAGAGCGAGCCGTAGCCGTGCGCTCCTTTCGTATGCTTGCTGTGATTTAGACCTTCGGCAATCAGACACCATTGCACGGTGACGTTCGAGACATTGCCTGCTAGCGATAGCGCCTCGTCTACAGACCAGGTTGCCGAGCAGTGATCGAGTATCACATTTTCCGCGCCTGAAGCCAGCGTGATGCTGTCAGCCTCTTGTCCGCTCAAATCACCCAAACGACTGCGCAGATAACGCACAACGACATCATGTGTGGCGATAACGAACGTGTAGTTGCGAATACAAATGCCGTCGCCCGGTGCCGTTTGTCCGGCGATCGTAAGGTAAGGATTCTTGATCACAATGGGCTTCGCGAGCGTAATCAAACCGGAGACACGGAAAACCACCACCCGTGGCCCTTCAGCATCACAGGCTGCTCGGAAACTGCCGGGTCCCGCGTCGTCGAGGTTGGTAACAAGTATGGCCCGGCCTCCACGTCCACCCGGCGTTGTCGAGCCAAATCCTTCGGCGCCCGGGAATGCCGGCATCGTCCGCGATTCGCGCACTGCCGAGGCAGCTTGCGGCCCGACGCGTTTCGACTTCTCACCGCTTCTCTTCACCTGTCTGCTGACTTCGATGATTCGCTCCAGATCGCGTCGCGCCTGTGTCGACAACTTCGCATCAATCACCACTGACTTTTCAAAAACAGGGTTCTCAACAAATGCGTTAATAAGATTGCCCAGATCCAACAGCCACAAACGCACTTGCGCTATTCCGGTCTCAATGTTCGGGTCAGAGGGCTCAGCAATTTTTTCGATTTCAGGCAGAGCCAGATTTTCTCTGAGTCGTTCGGCGAGCTTTGTGATCTCAGACGCAGATTTTGCGACTACCCTCCGATCGAAGGGTTCGCTACGCGACGCAAATCTCTGCAGATGGTCATTAAGGATCTGAATGCGCAGGAAATCTTCTCTGATCTGGGCCAGGGTTATGCGCCACTCCCGTTCAGCGTGACGGCGCGGGCCCTCAGCCAACGCCCTCTCGATCGATTCCGATTCAAAACGGCGTTGTAACTCACGCTGAACCGGATCGGTTCGTCCTCGGGTTCCCGGAGTTACCCCGCTCTGTCCACAAGCCGAAATAGACACGAACAGAGAGACCATTGCTCCGAGGCCCAGTAGAAGACGTCTGACTCGCTTCATAGGGGCCTTCCTACAGTCTCACTCGATTATTGACTGTCGCTTTTTCAGATTCGCAAGATCCGCGTTCATCCGCGGCAAATTACCATCGAAAGCCGTTCCGCCAACACTGCTTTCAATTCGACATTGAAGGGCTCCGCGCCATCTGCGGCACCCGGGTGATGGTGTAGTATTTCGCGATCATGTTAGGCACTTCCCAGGCAGGTAGTTTTCCTTCCCTGAGAAACGTCAAAAACTTTTCCATGACCTGAGCGAAGTGCGCTTCGTGATCGGTGCGATGCTTTTCAGGAATTAGGAGGTGCCACCGATTTCCCTCAGTGCGAAGTTCCAGCCCCGGATAGACTGCCTCCAGTTTGTTTACCGCCTGCTGCAAAGCTAACCAAAACTCCCGTGGCCGGGTGTGCCCCGCGACTTCAACGTAAAGCTCGGGGCGATAGTTCTCTTCCTTGCCTTGATGAATAATGACGTTCGCTTTCGTTCCTCTCATGATCGAGAAGTGGTTGTTCGGGAAAGCTTTCCCACTGAATCAGGTCAACCAGATGCGTCGTGATATCAACTATGCCTTCGCCCTGCTGGGCGATATCAAAGAACCAGGGGGGACGACGCAGCGGTTTGCCGGAAACGTATTTGAAGAAGTGATGCACGCTCTCCTTGGTTACCGCCGGATGATCGACGCTGCCTTTGATCAAACGACCGAAGATCGCGGGGTCGTTGACCAACGCCTTTTGCAGGATCGTAGTAATCTCATAACGCTCCGTCATGATGTCGTAGAGCAGCAGGTGTTTTGCTGCTGCGGTCCTGAAGCTCGCCTTGAGCTCTTCGAAACCGGCAACGTCAATGCACATCGGCTTGTCGGCCAGGACATGGAGGCCGGCATTCAGGCTGCCTTTGATGTAATCAATCTTGTCACGATTATTGCCGGCAATGACGACGACATTACCCGGCCGTTCGGCCAGCATCCGCTCGAAGAAATCGGAGCCGATGTAGAGCTTTTCTTCCCACTTGGTCGGGTTCGCGGATCGTGTGTTATAGGCTTCGACACGTTTCAAATGTTCGTCCAGGTCGGGGCCCGCCGGGGCGTAAACCGAAACGGCCGACGAAACCGATGGATACATAACTTTCTGCACCAGCGACGCGTGGAAATGACTTCACTGATGAACCCAATCAGGTTTATATCGCATTAATCCTCGATCAGATTCCTGGCTAAACAGTTCAACGGGTAGCGCAGCGGCAGGCACTCATCGTCGTCCCTGACGCGCGTAACATGCGTGATCGATCAAACTTATTCATCTCCTTAACAAAGAAGGGCGCATGAAGCGCCCCTCTTTAATGGTAAACGCCTGCCGCAGGTTGGCTAGAAAACGAGCCGCAAACCATACTGGACTTCGCGGCCGTTGTAAGCCACGAGCTTTGTGGTGACCCTGCCGAAATTCGCGTTGTTGAAGTCAACGATCGGATTCGCAAGATTGACGTGATTGAAGACGTTGTATGACTCAGCGCGTACCTCCAACCTGAATCTCTCGGTTAGGCTGAATGACTTGCTGATGGTCATGTCGGTTTGCCAAATCCCCGGGCCCTCGACTCCCGGGAATGTCCAGGGGTTGTCCCGGCGATGGAGGTTTGGGGGGAGGGCTGGATTCGTCGACGTCGGCAACGGATGAAACTTGCTGGTGTCGAACCATTTGGACTGAGTCGGATTGCTTAGCTTTGGATTGCCATCCACAATCAGGTTCTGGTTGAAGAAGAGTGGTCTGCCGGAATAGAGGCGCGTAATCGTTGTAACCGTC
The DNA here is from genome assembly GCA_036395055.1 of Pyrinomonadaceae bacterium. GTDB lineage: Bacteria > Acidobacteriota > Blastocatellia > Pyrinomonadales > Pyrinomonadaceae > PSRF01. The sequence goes on from DASWDX010000523.1 coordinate 21,678, forward strand.
CAGCCGCCCACGATCATGTCGACTCCTTTCGGGGCATCGTTTAATAACGAGCGTCCTTTGCCCACCGGGATGTCCCAACTCACGGCGCTGGTCAAGCGACGTCGAGGCGTATCCGTATCGCGCCACTCAAACTTGCGCGCGTAAGTAGCGAAGTCGTCGAAGAATTCCTGTGTCCGTTCCCGCTGGTAGGCGAAGGCAAAAAGCACGCTTAGACCCTTAGCGAAGGGACGCTGCGCCTGAACCTCGAAAGAGTGCAAGTGTTCTCCCTTGCCGGCCGTGTTTGTCTGGTTGATCACGCCATACTGCGGGTAAGGCCGCAACAGCGCGCCTTGCGTGATCGTGGTCTGGCTGCGCAGTGTGCCCGGGAACTTATTCGGTGTCAGATAGTTCAGGAAGGGGTTGGCTATCGATAGGTTGAAGATGGATCTTGGCGTCTCGTAAGAAAACGCGGGATCAGCCATGTTCAAGTCAACCGCATAAGGCACGTTCCGTCCTTTGTTGTAGAAGTACTCGACGTCGAGGATAAATCGACCCCAAACCTCGCGCTGATATGAGAAGCTGAAGCGATCGTTAACTTGCGGCTTCACATCAAACGGGTCTATGCCGTTGGTTGCATTTCCGGCGGCTCCAATGGAATTACCCAGGTTTGTATAGCGGCCAAGCGATTGGCCCACGGGCTGTTGAATCGGAGCAAGGGCGACTGGGAATGGGTTAGACAGAGTAGCTTGCGGCCGACCGTTGCTGATTGTTCCGGGCGCTGGCGTGCTGGTAGAGAAACCGGCGTACTGGTTAACGAAATCGCCGAGCGGATCGCGGATTCTCGACGACGGAGAGACGTACCGGCCCCAGCCGAACCGGACCACCGACTTTTCACTGAGTCGAAAGGCCCCACCGAGCCGAGGCTGCACTGTAATCTTCTCCCGGCGCCAGGCGCTGCGACTGTCCGCACTCGTAAAGATCCATGCGCCATTGAAAATATGCTTCTCGCCCTTGCTTGCCAGCAAGTTCGTGACTGTGGCTGGAATCGCGGGTGGAGTGGCGATCATTTCCGGAATTGGTTGGGTTAGATCGAGCCGCTGCGACAAGCGGTTCTGCGCGTCAACCGGCCCCGGCTCATACTCGTAACGCAGACCGAGATTAAGAGTAAGCCGGCTGTTAACTTTGAAATCATCCATAAAGTAGCCGGCATACCCTTTCTCAACCGTCTCCTGGATTGGCACGCGTGCCGCAATCGAAGAGTTATCGATGTAACCCAGCATGAACGTGGCCCATTCGCTGCCAGAGTTGGTTAGGTTGGGGCTTGAGTTGGCGTTGGCTGTGAGTGTCTGCTTGATGCTAAAGGTCAGAGGCTCAAATCGCGCTCCCTTCCCTTTATCGACTCTATATTCACCGCCAAACTTCATTGAGTGCTTGCCGGCGTAGTAATTCAAACGGGCCGAACCGCCAAAGCCCTGCGGATGCTGCCAAAACTCACGGCCGGGGCGGCCCAAACGAGTAGTGGTGCTTCCCTGAACAAAGTCGAAGGCCGGATAGAAATACTGGTCTAGTGTGTACAGCGATGACCAGAAGTTCGTTGGAAATAAGTTCGCTATACCGTCTTTGCCAATCAAGGCTGGGTCGGCGGCATACTCATCTGTAAGTTGGTGGTAGTTGGCGCGAACGTTCACCGTCATCTTGGGCGAAACAGTGTAAACAGAATCGGCAGCGATGCTCAGACCATATCGATTACTGCCATTGACCGGCAAAAGTTTTTTGCTCGTGGGGTTCGACTCGAGGAGACGTGCCTTGAATTGGCCATACCGGACAAATGTCCTCCAGTTATCTGAGTAAACCCAATCGACGCGCTCAGAAAAATTCCAGTAGGATGTCTGATTGACCTTGAAGCCCTGTAGATTGTCCTGGCTGCCCGGCAGATTGGGAAGCGGCAGCTCCGCAAGCAATTTCAACGCTGTCTGGTCGAGCCGGCCGGTCGGAATGATATTTCCATTAAACTGCGTGCGCGTGCCGCTGGAGCCGGTGGAAGTCAGCGGGTCAAAGATGTTGCGGATGACGCCGTTACGAACCGACTGACTGAAATTGCCGGCCCGCTCCAGCTCGGTCGGTACGGTTAGAGTAAATGGCAGCGGTTGAGCGTCATTCCAATGCTCATACGAGGTGAAAGTGAAGAGCTTGTTCTTGATGAGTGGACCACCAAACGTGCCACCATAAATCTTCAGGTTCGTCCCTCGGAAATTCCTTTCGTCGGCGCCGGCCGTCCGCTTGATTGTCGGATCGGTTACGGCATTGAATCTGGGGTTGCGCCAGTTGGCAATGCCGCTGCCATGATACGCATTTGTCCCGCCTTTCATGTTCAGCACGATGACGCCGCCTGCGCTATAGCCGAACTCCGAGTCGATGGCATTCTTCTGAAACGTTACTTCCTGTACGGCGTCCATCGCCGGCGTGTAGGAACTCTTATAGCTGGAGGTGAGTGGCACGCCGTCGAGCAGAACATCGTTGGCTCTTATGGTGCCGCCGCCCGCATCGAAGTCGCTGGCATACGCGTGGTGGTAGGGCCGGTTTTCGTTTGACGTCGAACCGGTGCCTGGGGAAACAGTCGGATCCAGATTAGTTACGTTATATGGATTGCGTCCTCTAACCGGCAATTGGTCGATCAGCTTGTTTTCGATCGTCAAGAGCGTGCTGCTCGAACCAAACTGGACCGCGATGGGTGGCGATTCAACGGTTACCGTTTCCTGAACTCCACCAACTGACAGTTTAAGGTCCACTGTAATGTCAGCCCGGTTTCGGACGATCACATTTTCCTGCACAGCTTTTTTGAAACCTGTCAGCTCAACGACAACGATATATTCGCCCGGCTCCACGAAGTCGAAGATGTAATGCCCTTCGCCATTTGACCGGCGTGTAACCTCCACAGTTGTCTGAATATTGCGCAGCACTACCTGGGCTCCGGGAATTGCGGCACCGGACTCGTCGGTGACGCTTCCCTGGACCTTGCCGCGATAGTCCTGAGCGGCGACGGACGATACCATTACGAAAAGCAACACAATCACCGAGATGCCAAACCGATAGTTCAGAGAAGTCATTTTCAACCTCCAGAGTCTTGAAGAGAAAAGTCTATCCCTCAGGATGTTTGCCTTGTAAGAAGCCGGAGCCCGCGTGGGCTCCAGCGCTTGCGCGCGACCGGGCAATGATTGTCATTCTGAAACCGAGCGGATGCTGGCCTCGAAATTCAGGACAGGGCAAGTCACCCCCCTCTCAACGGGAATGATCCGGACCTAACCCCTACGAGAAGCTCCTTGGTCTTACCAATTAGCCGAATTCCCTAAGTCTCAGATTTTCCGGCAAGCAGTTACTGGCCAAGGATGGCCTTTGCTGGACTCGTTTCGAGAACCGACTGGCTCTCGGTTCAACAAGCCAATAAAGAACAGTTACAACCTAGGTTTTTTAAGCGGGGTTCAAGCTTTGCCCTGCAAGACACAACCTTATATTGCGCTAATCTGAAACGGCCGTATTCTCTGTCAGCTCACGAAATCTGTCAAGCCCTTTTCTGACCAATTTACAACATGTATACCTGTGGGTCTTACCAGTCACCGTTTGAACGGCAGGAGTGGTTAGGGCTCTACGTCGCCAGGTACAAAGCGACAACCCACTAATTGACAGCGGCGTGAGCCCTGCGACGGTGAAGGAATGGACGGGATGGTCCGACTCTGCTTTTGCTCTTTACTACCCGCACGCGACCAGGAATCGAGCGAGAAAGCAGGCCGAGAATTGGAGCGGTTGGCGGGGAGAATAATGGCTTAGACCGGATCGCATTGGAGCGATGTGGCAGTAATCCTGATGCGCGGATTTGCTGAGAAAAACAAAAATCCTGGTGCCGAAGGGGGGGAACGATTTCGGCAATTCTGCTAACTTGTTATACACCAACGACGTTCGCGCAACCAATTATCTAGTCGTGGTTTGCCGAACTTCTCTTTAGTGCTCCGAGGTCTAAATAATCTCTCTGGTGCTCTCCAATAATAGACACCAAACAGATACAAAAAAATGTTTTCTCATGACGCTCTTAAAACCGAATTACTATGGCGGTGCCTAATCGAACAAACAGAGCTAGATCACTTCCGGCGATGCGAATCTACCAATCAACTGCTTCGAGTTCAATTTAATCCATCGCGCCGGTTCTTAGAAAGGGACATGAAAACTGAGTGCCACGCTGCATCGGACCGAACTCATGCCGTGTGAAAAATCTTCCGGTCGCCTCTTAAAGCGGGCACTCGTTGAAAACATCACGCTTGCTCTCTCCCAAGGCTCGTGCCAGCTTCGGCAGTCTACCGGCACCGAAAAGAAGAATCTCGATGTGCATACCTGCTCGTGTCCGGAGGCAGGAACATAGCGTCAAGAGAAACGACGATAAGACAGCTTTCATGGCACCGCAGGTTAGCAGCCGATACTGCTAACTTCAATGAGCATACTGAGGACGGAGTATTGGTAGGGACAGGCCCCAGCTGTCTCCCATTCCTGCTCTTCAGCGCAGGCGTACTGTGGAGATGATCTGGAGCAAGCATCTGGCCGATGAAAGACTTCAAATAGAATTTTAGCGCAGCTGAATTTCTTGACTTTCCCTTCGAATATATTAAAGTCGAGCCCCTAATGCAGTAAGTCAAGTCTGTTTTCGCAGATGCCCCTACCACCTAACACGAGTCTTGGCCGTTATGAGATTCGCTCTTTGCTTGGCACTGGCGGCATGGGTGAAGTTTATCTCGCCTATGACACCAGCCTGCGTCGCCAGGTCGCCATCAAATTGCTCCCTGCTGAATTCACGCAAAATAAAGTTCGCCTCAGCCGTTTCGAGCGTGAGGCCTATGCCGCCTCAAGTCTCAATCATCCCAACATCCTGACTATTTACGAGATCGGCGAACAGGACGGAAACCACTTCATTGCCACCGAGTACATTGAAGGCGAAAGCTTGCGCCATCACCTATCGCGCAAGCGCATCGAGTTAAGAGAAGTCTTAGATGTCACCTCACAAGTCGCCGCAGCACTGGCTGCGGCACACGAGGCCGGCATCGTTCACCGCGACATCAAACCTGAGAACATCATGCTCAGGCGTGACGGGTTAGTAAAGGTGTTGGATTTCGGACTGGCTAAACTAGCCGATGACGCCGACTTAGGAGCGAGACAGGAAGCGATTGAAACAGAAGCACCGACAAAGACACGCGTGGTCAACACTGAGCCCGGAATGGTAATGGGGACGGCCGGCTACATGTCACCAGAGCAGGCACGCGGTCTGCAGGTGGATGCGCGCAGTGACATTTGGAGTTTGGGCGTGGTGCTCTACGAGATGTTTTCAGGCCGGCTACCGTTTGAAGGCACGACGACGAGCGATGTGATAGCGACGATCCTATACCGGCAGCCGCCATCGCTGTTGCTCCACAAGTCCGATGTGCCCGCTGAGCTAGAGCGGATTGTAGAAAAAGCGTTGACGAAGGAGCGCGAAGAGCGATATCAGTCAGCGAAAGACTTGGGATTAGATTTAAAGAGGCTGAAGCAACGCTTAGAGGTGGAAGCCGAACTCGAGCGCAGCATCACGCCTGAAGAGGGAGCCAAGCGTGTAAGTGCTCGGCTGGCGGTGGGTGGCGGACGATCAACCTCTTCAGGAGCAACGGTGACAGCCGCCACGGCGCAGACGACCGAACCGAGCGCCAGTCAAACGACCTCAAGCGCTGAGTACCTTATCACCGAGATCAAACGCCACAAGCGAGGCGTCGGTCTCACTCTCGGAGTGCTCGTCCTCGCGGCAGCCGCCACGATTGTCTTTTATTTCCATCGCGCCGCTGCCTTGACTGAAAAAGATACGATTCTAATTGCGGATTTCGTCAACACGACAGGCGATTCCGTCTTTGACGGCACGCTCAAGCAAGGCCTGGCCGTGCAACTTACCCAGTCGCCGTTTCTGAATCTCTTTCCTGACGCGCGGGTACGCCAGACGCTGCGCCTGATGGGTCGATCCCCGGATGATCGTGTGACGAAAGAGGTGGCCCGGGAGATCTGCCAGCGCCAGGGACTGAAGGCTTTCCTGGCCGGTTCAATCAGCAACCTCGGTACGAGCTACGTCATCACGCTGGAAGCGGTGAACGGACAGAGCGGCGAAGAGATTGCGAGCGAGCAGGCGGAAGCCGGAGCCAAGGAGGAAGTGCTGAAGACGCTTTCACAGGCGGCGAGCAAGCTGCGTGAGAAGCTGGGCGAGTCGCTCGGCTCGATTCACAAGTTCGACGCGCCACTGGAAGAGGCCACGACCTCATCGCTGGAGGCACTCAAAGCCTACTCCCTGGGGAACGAGCAGTCGATCAGCGGCAAGTGGCTGCAAGCGATTCCGTTTTACAAACACGCGGTGGAGCTTGACCCGAATTTCGCCCTCGCGTACATCGGACTGGCAATACAATATGGCAATAGCAATCAGCCAGGGCTGGCGGCAGAAAATGCGGCCAAGGCCTTTGCGCTGAAAGACCGGGTGAGCGAATACGAGAAACTCCGCATCTCTTCTTTCTATTACTCTCAAGTCACCGGGGAAGTGGACAAGGCGATTGAAGTTCAAGAACTCATGAAGCGGACGTACCCGCGCGATCATCGGGGGCCCGGCAACCTTTCTGACCGTTATTTGCGGATTGGGCAATTCGAGAGAGCCGTCGCCGAAGCCCGGGAAGCACTGCGTCTCAATCCGAACGCGGTCGCTTGGCATGCGAACCTGGGAGAGGCATTCCTTCGTCTCAATCGTTTCGCGGAGTCTAGGGAGGTTTTTGAGCAAGCGCAGCAGCAGAAGATAGATACGACAGACTTTCACACTCGGCTCTATCAGATCGCCTTCGTTAGCGGCGACGCAGGGGCGATGAAGCAACAACTTGACTGGTCCAGCGGCAAGCCAGATGAGTATGTGGCACTGGATTGGCAGACCCAAACTTCAGCCTTTGCCGCTCAGTATAAGCTGGCCCAGGATTTCTCGCACCGCTCGATTGACCTCGGCCTGCGCAGCGACGCGAAAGAAGTGGCCACGCAGTTTGCGGCCGAAGAAGCTCTGCGAGGGGCAGCCTTTGGCCAGTGTCAGCAGACGAAAGCGGATGCTGCGCAAGCCCTCGCCTTTGAACGCAACACGGTGTCTCTGACTCGCAGCGCCATCGCACTGGCGTTATGCGGCGAGGTTGGCCAGGCGCAACTGCTCGTTGATGAACTCGCAAAGCGCTATCCCAAAGATACGCTAATCAACTTCATCTGGCTGCCGACCATCCGTGCTGCCATCGAACTCAATCGTAACAACCCCGCCCAGGCGGTTCAGTTATTAGAGGCGACGCGTCGCTATGAAGCGGCGGCTGAGTTCTGGCCGCAGTACCTGCGCGGCCAAGCCGATCTGCGGCAACAGAAGGGTGCGGAAGCAGCAGTCGAATTCCAAAGGATATTGGATCACCGCGGCGAGGCGCCGCTTTCAGCGTTATACCCACTCGCGCAGCTCGGTCTGGCTCGCGCTGCCGCAATGGCTGGAGACACCACGAAAGCGCGCACGGCATATCAGAACTTTCTCGCGCTCTGGAAAGATGCTGATCAAGACATTCGCGTCCTTGAGGAAGCGAAGCAGGACTATGCAAAGCTAAAATAAAGCAAGCATTTTCTTTGAGCAGCACTTCGCACTCAACACATTGTCCTAAGGGCCTGCCGGGTGCTTCAAATTAATGCCGTGCAGACGTGTTATTGCGGCTCCCCTTCAATTAAGTTGCTGCAAGGCGTTCCTTCCTTCTCTCAAACGCAAGCCCTCCGACCCAGATGGCGAGCCCACATACTTAATTGAGGATTTGGATTTGAATAAACTAGTGATGCGAATCTCTTTGAAGCGTCGGGATCCCAACAAGACCGACTTTGCAGCGCTTGGCACTATAAGCCAGCTTGGGGGGTTCATCGTTTTTGAGAAAAAATAGAAAAAGCGTTGATCGCTGTTCCAAAAAGCAAGATAGATAAAAGCAGGCCGCATACGAGCGGAAGAAACTTTCAGAGAAGAAACGAAAATGTTGCTTGAATGGTTCGCCGCGCCCGGTGAATTCGATCGTTACATGCTATCGTTTGAGGAAGGAGAATACAGATGAATAAGTGGATGAGCTTCAGTCTCGCGTCCGCGGTCTTGCTCATTAGTTTGGTAGCAATAGCGCAAGAATCAGGTGTCGTCAAGCCCCAATTACTCCTGAGCGAGATCGTCCAAGGGATGCCTAAAGGCGAGAGGCAGGAGGTGCGCGTCCTCACGGCAAACTTCCAACGGGGTGATAAGACTATGTTCCATACGCACCGTTTCCCGGTGACTGTCTATGTTCTGGAAGGCTTATTCACATTAGAAATGGAGGGGCGCGAGCCAGTCACGGTCAAAGCTGGTCAGGCGATGGTGATGCCGCCGCACGTGAAAATGACAGGTTATAACCGCAGCAGCACCGAGTCGTTGCGGTTGGTGATCTTTTCTGTGAGTGATCCAGACACACCGTTCCTAGACCCCATACACTAGTGAGCTACGAGAAAATTGCTTATACGGTATATGAGACACTACGCAAGTAGGGTTAATCGCTAAGTCACTGCGACAGGCCGATGCGCTGCACCAAATCTTGGACTCTTGGATCCGCACGAACAACACTGAACTGTGGCCACACTTTGAGATAAACCAAGTGGAAGCAATGCTCCTTGTATGCTTTTTCCAACAATTTAAATTCCTGTTCGTTGTCGCCAAGGGCCACATAGATTGCCGCTGTCTCATATGATGATACATAGCGTTCCTTTGAAAGCTCCTTTAGCTCATTAAGTATCGTTATTGCTTCATCTTTCCTGTTAGCTTTCGCATAGGCGTGGGCAAGAGACGCCTTCATCAGCAGACTGCCTCCCGATAGGGCGGTTGCCGTTTGAAACTCTGCAATGGCCTCGTCAAACATGTCCTTTTGCTCGTAAGCCAGCGCGAGGTGCCAGTGAGCGACAGCGAAGTTCGGATCCATCTCTATGGTCCTGCGGCATTGTTCTATAGCATCGTCATAGCGCTCCGCGAAGTAGAGAGTCGCTCCCATGAACGTATTCATTACGAGAGACGTTGGCTCAAGCACCAGCGCCCGTTTCATTTCCTGTAGAGCCAAATCCACTCGCCCAATTGCCGTTAAATAGTGAACGGCATACCACTGGTGAGCCGTCGCATAATCCGGGTTGAGTTCTATACTGAGCTTGAACTCTTTCTCCGCCTCCGACCAATTCCAATCGTAATTCAGTAGGACGTGCGCGAGTGAGGCATGCGCTTCGGCGAGCGCATTATCTATCGCAAGCGCATTCATTGCAGCTTCTTTCGCCTTCGGCATTGTTTCGTTGGGGGCGGCAAAATTATAGAACGTCAGTCCGATGTAAGAATCCGCCAATCCCACGTAAGCAAGCCCGTAGTTAGAATCCGTTTCGACCGCCTGCTTGAACTGTGCGATGCCTCGATTGAAACCGTCCTCTGTTCTCTTATTCCAGAAATAGCGGCCTTTGAGATAAAGCTGATAGGCTTCAGCGTTATCGGTGTAACGCTTTGTCAAACCCTTCTGCTGTTCTCCCGAAAGCTTCAGGGCCAGCGCTTCCGCCACCTTACCCGAGATAGAGTCTTCGACTTTGAATATATCGGTAAAGTTTTCGTCGAATTTGTCCGCCCATAGCACCGAGCCATCAGGCACGCTCACAAGCCGTGCTGTAACTCTTATCCGTTCTCCCAGCCTGCGGATGCTTCCTTCCAAGACCGTGTCCACCTCAAGTTCTCGACCAGCCCAAACCGTGTCCTTCTCAGGGGACGCGTACTTGAGGACGGCGCTGGTTGGACGCACTGCTAGTAGCTTTAGGCTACTGAGCCTGGTTGTTAACGTCTCGGCTATTCCAATGCCCAGATATTCATCGTTGCCATCTATTTCTAATGCCTTAAACGGAAGCACCGCTATTGATTTGATGGTCTTTCTCACGGTTGCTACAAAGCGGTAACCGCGACGTGGCACTGTCTCTATAAATTTCTGACTTTCACTCTCGTCCAGCGCCTTTCTCAGCAGCGAGATGTTCTGCGCAAGGCTCCCCTCTTCAACAAAGGTATTGGGCCAAAGTCTTTGCATCAATTCGTTCTTCTCAAGAAGGTGCCCGCTGTTCTCCACAAGCGCCAGCAGCATGTCGAATGCTTTCGGACTGAGCGGAACAATTTCTTCGTCGTGCAGCAGAAGGCGTTCCCTCGCATCGAGGCGGAACGGACCGAATTCGTAGGAATGCTTTGTTAGCCGGCTCATAAGCTCTTTCAGATGTCATGAGAGTTTTATGAGAGTTTTGTCCAGACTCTCGCAGGACTTCCAGACTGGCTCTGGAGCAATGTGCAGCGTGTGGAGTACGGGCAACAACGCTTGGGTTTAGAAGTCCAAAGGGCCCGCATTACTTAGCCCAATCGGCCAGCCCGCATCAATTGCGGGTAACCGTGAATTTGCCACGCCTGTCGCACTAATGATTAAAGACAACAGTTTGCCCTTGAGTGATGTTTGCAAGGCACAGATGCGAACGCGAGCTTATCACGGCTTGAACGACTTGATGAACCTCAAAAGGAGAATTCATCCAAAGGAGAATCCAATGAAAATAGCAAAGGTTTTACTAGTCTTAGCCGTTCTTTCCGTCCTATTCATGACGACGGCCAGGGCCGATGAAGTCACAGACTGGAATCGGAACCTGTTTGAGGCGGCGCCTACGCTGCCGCCGGGAAATACCGTCGAGCAGTGGAACACAATCGCCGAGAACACCGTCGTGGGCTCGGGCGCGTTCCAGGCCGAGGGCCTGATCTATATGGCCTACGTCTCAGCGGCGGTGTACGACGCGGCCGTCTCAATCGAAGGTGGGTACGAGCCGTACGCCTCGGGCGTCGCGGCCGCACCCGGAGCGTCCACGGACGCCGCGGTGATCGAGGCTGCATACCGGACGCTCGTCAACTACTTTCCGGCGCAGGGAGCGACGCTGGGCTCTTTTTACGCTGAGGCGCTCGCGGTGATTCCTGACGGCGCGGCAAAAACTGCCGGACAGGCTGTCGGTCTGGCGACGGCGACGAATATCATCAATCTGCGCGCCGGCGATGGACGCCTGACGCCGATCGGCGTGACTTCCTCGTTCCTGACACTGTCGCCTGGCCCGGGCGTGTGGCGCCGGACTCCGGCTGCGTTCGCGGCGCCGCAGACTCCGTGGGTAGGGAACGTGCGGCCTTTCATCCTGCAGGACGCTGCTCAGTTTCTCCCCGATCCGCCGCCGTCGCTTCAGAGCAGCGAGTGGGTCGAAGGCTTCAACCAGATCAAGACGTTCGGCCAAGTGACCTCCAGTGTGCGAACCGCTGAGCAGACCGCGATCGCACAGTTCTGGTCGGCGAACATAGTACGACAGTACAACCGCCTCGCCCGCGAAGTGGCTGAAGACCGCGGTCTTGGACTGCTCCAAAGTGCTCGGCTCGCGGCGATGGTAAATATCGTCGGCGCCGACGCGCTGATCTCGTGCTTGTTTGCGAAGTACCACTATCTGTTTTGGCGGCCCGTCACGGCCATCGACCCGACGGCGGTTACTGCCGATGGTTTCGGTCCGGTTCCTGGATATGACGATGACAACGCGGCGACGCTCGAGCAGTTGGGATGGAGGCCGCTTTTGGCGACGCCGAACCATCCGGAATATCCCGCCGCGCACGGAGCCATCACATCCGCGATGGCTGAGGTTCTCAGCAGGTTCCTCGGCTCACAGCAATTCAACCTCGACATCCACGGCTTCGACGCCGCCGGCCCGGCTGGCAACCTGAACGCCGTGAATCACTTCGACATGCCAAACGATCTTCGCAACGAGATCATCTATGCGCGTCTCTGGGCAGGCCTGCACTACCACTTTTCCAGCGTCGCCGGCGTGGTCCTTGGACGAAACGTCGCGGAGTACGATCTCAGGCGCGCCTTTCGATCACTTCGATAGAAACAACCTTGAGCCTTTTGGGACGCGCCGATCGGAAGCGCGTCCTAGCGGCCGGCATCGTCTTAAATTCGAATGGCCGGGGCCCGACTGTTCGTTGAGGCTAATAAGCAATAAGTGAAGATAAGGTGAAAAATTATGAGAACTAAAGTTGCGGCCCAAACCTCGATTTCCATTTTGACGTTTCTCGTCCTGCTTGTTTTCGGCAGGACGACTTTCACAGCCGCGCCCGGCGACCTCGAATCGCACGGGCGACACGCACGGCAACCCCGAGACCGAGCCTGACCCCTGGCCGCGGTCACCGCCTTGACCTGTTGGCCCAGCACGCCAAGGGAGCGGCGGGCCGCCTGGACGACCTTTGCCTCGTCGGGAATCTCACCCGCTGGGCGATCACCGATGAGCTTCATCTCGACTGTTAGTGCCTCGGATCGCCAGCGCCTGTTTTCCTCGACGACCGCTTCTTTGATCGAGGCCATCACCCTTTGCTCGAGCTTGAGGAGCTCCTCCATGCTGTTCGAGCGCATATCGATGGTCATTCGCGCCTCCCCCTGCGATCGCGTTGACCGAGATGCCCCCGCGCACGGTCCGGACCGTGAACGCTATGAGCAGTTTTTTTATCAGTAGCCAACAGCTCGTGCGTTCGGATTACGCGGGTCTGAAGCGCCAAGGCGCATTCCCGTCGCAGGCTCGATCATTATCCCCTCGACATCACCCCAGTAGCGCGCATTTAGCCCAAACCTGTGTCCCTTCTTTGTTAGTGCGTCCATGACATCCTTTGCTATTCCATACGGCTCATACCTGACAACATCGGGCAGCCATTGATGATGGATGCGCGGCGCGTTGACGGCATGCTGCAGGTTCATCCCGTGATCGATGACGTTGGTAAGAACCTGCAAAACTTGGGTGATGATCGTCGGCCCGCCTTCACTGCCGAGAACCGCAAAGAGCTTACCGTCTTTCAAGACAATAGTCGGCGTCGTTGATGAGACGGGGCGTTTGCCGGCTGCGATGATATTGGCTTCGCTCTGGATCAACCCGTCTTGAGTCGGGATCCCGGCTTTAACTGTAAAGTCATTCATCTCGTTATTGAGAAGAAACCCCGCGCCGCGAACCGTCACGCCACTGCCGTAGGCATTCTCGAGCGTATAAGTATTTGAAACCGCATTCCCCATAGCGTCAACGACGCTGAAATGCGTCGTTTCGGTCGGCTCATTAACGTTTGCACGACCGTTTCGGATCGCGGTGCTGGGAGTTGCACGATCGAGATTTATGGTCTTCGCCAACCCTGCCGCATAACTCTTTGACGTGAGCTCTGCGACCGGAACCTTCACGAAATCAGGGTCGCCGAAATGCCGTGCCCGATCCGCAAACCCCCGCCGCATGACCTCGATCATAAGGTGGTACTTCGCTGACGAGTTATGACCCATGGCGGCAAGATCGTATTGCTCTAAAACATTCAGCATCTCGATCAGCAAAGTTCCGCCCGTGCTGGGAGGCGACATCGAGATGATCTCGTAACCCCTGTACGTCCCTCGTACCGGCGGGCGTTCTTTGGCCTCGTATGCCTTCAGATCTTCAAGCGTGATTAGACCGCCGTTGGCGTCCATCTCCTGACCGATCAGCTGCGCCGTGCGTCCTTCATAAAATTCACGAGGTCCATCCTTCTGCAACCGTTTGAGCGTCTCCGCCAGATCGGGCTGCTTAAAGGTATCTCCGACTTGGTAGTGGTTACCGTCCCGAAGGAAAATGCGGCGGGTTTCCGGAAATTGCTCAAGGTGCTTTATAACGCTATCTACCCTGCCGACCTTATTGAAATCCGAAAAGACGAAACCTTCGGAAGCCAACCTGCGAGCGGGCTCAATAACATCGCGCCACTTCATCGTGCCGTACTTCTCGAGCGCTAACGCAAAACCCGCGACGGTCCCCGGCACGCCGACGGCGCGATGACCTTTGCGCGTAATGTCCGGAATAACTTCACCCCTCTGATCAAGAAAAATGTCTCGCCGCGCTTTAGCTGGCGCCCGTTCGCGGTAATCAATTGCAGTGGTTTTGCCGTCAGCCATTCTGATCAACATGAAACCGCCGCCGCCAATGTTACCGGAACCGGGCCAAGTGACGGCGAGCGCCAAACCGACAGCGACAGCGGCGTCAACGGCATTACCGCCCCGTTTCAAGATCTCAACCCCGACTTGCGATGCGATCTCATCGGACGAAGCAACGACTCCTTGCCGAGCCCGGACCGGCGAATATGCCGGCGACTGACTCATAACGGGTACGCAGACGGGCGGCGTAAGCTGGAAGGAAAGTAGGAGACAAATGAGAATCAGCTTTGGCAGCCGAGTGATTCTGTTACTTTCAGCATTATGTGTCATAAAGCCCTCGACCTCTCCCTCAAGATGGGACAGGTTAAATACTATTAACAGCAACGGTGTTCGCTAGCGGCGGCCGCCGTTTGTGCCACTCGGTTGCCTGCTCGAACGCGCGCCCGAGCGCGAAAACACGTGCCTCACCCCAATGCGGGCCGACGATTTGAATACCGACCGGTAGACCTTCCTTTGTAAATCCGCACGGAACACACATGGCCGGCAGGCCGAAGACACTGAACGGTGTCGAATGATCACCAAAACCGCGCGGCAGCGGCGATTCCGCGGTTATGGCGGCCTGAGCTTTCAGAAAGTCTTCGAGCTTACCGGTGTAGGAGCGTCGCGCGGGTAATACGATCAGATCAACATGATCGAAAACCTTGACGACCTCTCGCCGTAGACGGTTCATTTCTGCCGCGCATTCGCATAGTCCGTTGCCGGCATCGCGGCCACTTCTTTAAACAATGCCTCATAGATCGCAGGATAGCCGCCCTTGTATTTCGGGTACCATTGCGAATGATATGCGCAGATCTCGACGTTCAGCATGACGTCGAGTCCAAAGGTCGGGGGAATTTGTAACGTCCTGTGAGCTGGCTGTGAGCTTGTTCACGACGTTTAGGCTTCATGGACCGCGGGGCGGAATTCCTCTGACAGGTCGTTAAAATACGGAACGCTCGGTGTCCCGATCCGCAAGCTCTTTACCGCTCTTTTCATCCCAGAAACGTAGTCCGGCACCGGCTGATTGACCGTGCTTGGGTCGGCGACATCGTAACCCGCGATCGCTTGCAACATTATCGCAGCGTCTTCGACCGTCCTCGTCATAGGACCAACAGTATCGAGCGACCAAATGTATGGAATAACGCCACGGTTGCTTACCCGGCCGTACGTCGGTTTCAAACCTACCAAGCCGCAAACTCCTGCCGGCCCGCGTATCGAACCGCGCGTATCGGTACCTAGGGCGCCGAAGCACATCTCTGAGATGACCGCTACTGCACTGCCGGTGGAGGATCCCGCCGTAGTACGATCTGGCGCCCATGGATTTATCGCCGGTTTGTAATAAGTGCTCAACGTACTGCCCGCAAAGATCGCCATGTTCAGTTTTCCGAGAATGACTGCACCGGCCGATTTAAGCTTGCGTAGCACTTCGGCATCTTCGATCGGAATTCGTTCGGCGAATAAAAGGCTCGCAGCTGTCGTGCGAATACCAGCCGTGTCGATGTTGTCTTTTAGTGCTATCGGGATGCCATGAAGCGGCCCGCGCCGTTTACCTTTCGCCGTCTCCGCGTCCATCTCGCGTGCCTGTGCTAAGGCCTTTTCAGCAGTTACAGTGATGAATGCATTTAGAACCGGTTCGTATTTGTCGATGCGGTCAAGGCAGGCGCGTGTGAGGTCGAGGCTTGTGACTTTCTTCGATTTGATCAGATCGGACGCCTGTTTGAGAGTAAGGCTGGTAAGTTCGGCGGCGGGAAGCTGTGCCTGTGCACTGGCCGTTTGCGGGAAAGCGGCCGCGGCAACAGATGCGCCGGTCAAAGCCAGAAAATCCCTTCTCGAAAGCGCGCTTTGCGAAAGATGGGACATACGAGGTCCTCCTTCGGACAAGTTATTCATTGAAGAAGGGAGTTAAACCAAAATAACTTTGCCGTAAAAATAGGATCAGAGCGCATTTTACATCCAAGACAAAGGCCGCGATGTTCTGCTTAGCAAGTGCGTTCGCGATTTTCTGAAGCGTCGCGCGCCGCATGTTCGTGCTCGCACCGTGACCCAGTACAAGAAGATGCGTCGCGTCTTCCGGCCGCATAAGAAGCGCGGAGACTTCGCCTTTTTCCGGAGTTGCATTGAAATGAGTTTCCGTCAAATTCATTTAGGCTTTCGGTCGGGTACCTTTCTAGAGCAGACATCGAAGAGCGATAATGTTCTGAATCGCGTTCAGAAGCTCTCTGGCTTTAGTCTTGCGTCGCCGGCGCCCCGAGGTATTTCTCAAACCAGTCGAGATTGCTCTGCATCACCGCGATCTGCATTTTCGGCTCGTTCGGACTGTGTGGTTGCCGAGGCAGAACCATCATCCTGACGGGGACGCCCTGCTGCTTGAGCGCGTTGTAAAATTCGTAGCCCTGCGAGATCGGCACGCGCATATCGGCTTCGCCGTGCTGGATCAAGGTGGGCGTCGAAACTCCCTTGACGAACGAGATTGGCGAACGCTTAGCGTAAAGTTCGGGAACTTCCCAGAACTGTCCTCCGAAGTAATCGCTGATATAACTCGGAATATCGGTCGTGGCAACCATGCTCGTCATATTCGTTATCGGCGCTCGCAGCAAGGCGACTTTGAATCGCTTTGTCTGCGTGACAATCCACGCTGCCAGGTAACCGCCGTAACTGCTGCCCATGACGCCCAAACGATTCTCGTCGGCGACGCCCATTTCGACGACTTTATGACGCCCGACATTACGTCCCGATAATCAACACCGCCCCAGTCTTTGATCAAAGCGCGCCGAAATTCATTCCCGTAACCAGCCGAAACGCGAAAATTCGGTTTAAAAATGGCGTAGCCGCGCTCGGCAAAAGCGGCAAACGGATAAGTGCCGGTGCCCTGAGCGCCGATAAACGATTGTTGAGCAGCGCCGTTCGGACCGCCGTGAATATATAAAATCAAAGGCACTTTTCTTCCCGCCTGATAGCCGACCGGGTAGGTCAGCAGCCCTTCGATCTAACGACCATGCGTGCTTTTCCAGCGTATGACTTCCGTTTTGCCAAGATTAGTTTTGCGTGATTCAGCGTTGGCGCGGCTGATCTGGACGGGAGCGAATCTCTCAGCCGGCGAAATAAAAGCTTCGGGCGGCGTGTCGGAAGTTTGTCGGACAAAGCCAAAAACCTTTCCCGTTCGATTGACCGAAATGTCCTGCAAAACCTAGTTCCCGTTGTTGACTTCACCGAGCGTGTTGTCGGCGATGTTGAGCGCATAGATTCGTGTGACGGTTCCTTTCGCCTCGTGAAAATAGAGCAATTGACCGTTTGGCGACCAGCCGAAAAAGCGCATTGCTTGTCCGTTTAGCACCGGCGAAAGAATTTTCGGAGCGCCGCCCGCCACCGGGAAAAGATAAATTCGTCCGTCAAAACTCCAGGTCGGGGGATTATCACTCACCAGAACCGCGACTGATTTTCCATCAGGCGCAAATAGCGGAGATACCTCGGCAGCGGGTGAGTTTGCCAGCAGCGTAACTCGACCGCTTGCCACGTCAACTATTGCAGCGTCGGCGGTCTGCCAGTTGTCCGGGCTCGAACTCTTTACGCGGCTGAACGCGATGGTTTTGCCGTCGGGCGACCAGTCAAATCTAGCGAAGAGACGTAGTTTTCATTTATGAGTTTCCGCGATTCGCGTTTGCCGCTTGCATCCTTTTCAACGGGAATCACGTAAAGGCGCAGCATTTTAGTATTCTCGTCAATCCATCGAAAATCGTTTCTGCCTTTATCGTTTTTCTCTTCCTCGTCGGTTTTCGTGTCGTTCATCGCGTACGCAATTAACTTGCCGTCGGGTGACCATTCGAAAATTGAAACGCTGCCCCTTAAATCGGTCAGGGGCTCGGCTTCGCCGCCCTCAAGCCTCAAAAGATAAAGATTACTGCGGTTGTCTTTTCGACTCGAAGCGAAGGCGATCATACTGCCGTCGGGCGACCATCTCGGGTTGGTCGAAGGTCTATCGCCAAAAGTAATTTGTGTGGCATTCATGCCGTCGGCGTTTGCCATCCAGATTTGCGTCACGAATTCCGATCTGTCGGCGGTCATCACCGCCTCGTTGATGGTGTAAACAACGCCCGGCCGTCGGGCGAAACTTGCACCGACGCGACCGTTTTGGTTTTAACCTGCTGCTCCGGCGTCCACACCGTTTGCGCGCAAAGAGAAGAAGCAAATAAAACGGTAATCAGAAAAACCTTTACTATTTTCATAAAACCTCCTACTTTTTAATAACAATGACGCGTAAATTCTTTGCCCGAACATTTTATTAACGTCCGCAACATCTACTGTTTCAATTTCCGAAAACCTGGCCGATTTGTATCAATTTTGCCGGTCAGGCCGTCGGCGTTCGTCCCACAGATTTCATCGTGGCTACCGCGGTTGGATTCAAAAGTCTTCTACTTTTGCGCCGATTTATTACCGCCGAGATATTTCTCGAACCAGTCGAGATTGCTCTGCATCAACGCGAGCTGCATTTTCGGCTCGTTCGGATTGTGCGGCTGGCGCGGCAGGACGATCATCCTGACCGGGACACCTTGCGGCTTGAGCGCGTTGTAAAATTCGTAGCCCTGCGAGATCGGGACACGAATATCGGCCTCGTCGTGCTGGATCAGGGTCGGAGTCGTAACGCCCTTAACCATGAACATCGGTGAATGTTTCGCTTAAATCTCCGGAATTTCCCACGAGTACCGACCCAAATAGTCAAAATTCAGTGACGGAACACTGTCGAATCTTGAAGGGCGACTGCGTTGGCTTAGCCCACCAAGCTCATTGCTATGTGTTGGGGGAGTGTCTAAACCGCATCAAAGAGTCAGTTCTGGGGTAAGGCACTATCGACGCGCCTCTAGCTTATGAAGAGGTGGTTGCAACGTGGTGACTTGGACCAGAGACTCCTCAGGGATTGGGTGTTGAACTTCGCTTCCTCATCCCCACGGCTTTCTATTCAAAGCGGCCTTAAACGGCGACTCGTTTTAATTAAGTTTTTGCCCTTCGCGATGTAAATGGGTTCTCTCTTAAAGAGATTACACGGGAGGGTTCCGAAGAAAGACTCGACTCCCTCTTAACCCTTGAAAACGTAAGGAAACGAGAGGTTTTGACCATACAACCAAGTCATCAAACCAACTGCCCGGCATCCCTAAATAATTGAAACGATTGGACTTAAATGGGATTGCCGAAGGGGGGACCCGAACTGATCGCTTCTTCTAAGTTACTGTTAACACATGATTAGTCAGCAAGTCATTATCCGGAGTGGGTTAGGAAATTTTCTCTTTGGTCTCTCTGATTCCCTCACCTCTACCTCTAGTGCTCTCTCATAATAGACACCAAACAGACACCAAAAAGAGTCTTTGATAATCCGCGATGCGTGACTAGAAGATGGACGGTTGGTATTTCGAGCAAGATGATTAGAGAAGAGAGAATATCGATTCGTTGAGCACAACCTCGAGTTCGATCAGAACTTTGAGGGGCTTTAGTAATCCCGATACGGGGGCGGTCACGGAGGGCCGCACCTACAGCTACAGTACCGCGCAACCACTCCTCTTGTCTTCCCATATGAGTCGAGGTATAGTCCTATGGCCAAGCCATAGGAGAACGCTCGGGCTGACCACGTATCGCAAACTCATGTCACCCAAGACTCAAGAAAACCATGTCAAGCAAAACTGAAATCTGGCAAGGGACACTTGCCCTGATGATCTTAAAAACGCTCGATACTCTCGGGCCGCTTCATGGATATGGAATTGCGCGTCGTATCGAGCAGATAAGTGGGGATCGCCTTTCGCTGAATTACGGAACGCTCTATCCATCGCTGCTGAAATTAGAGCAGGAAGGCTGGATCGTTTCTGAATGGGGTGTCTCTGAAAATAACCGCAAGGCCAAGTACTACAAACTCACACGCGCGGGCCGCAAACAACTGGCAAAAGAAGCCAAAGAGTGGAATCAAACTACCGCGATCGTCGCCCGGTTTCTCGCACCAGCGGAGGACCAATCATGAGACAACTTCGCGCCTGGCTGTTGAGATTTAGAGGACTGTTTCTAAAAGACGCTCGTGAACGCGAATTCGCCGACGAGCTCGAGAGCCATCTGCAAATGCATATCGACGACAACATCCGCGCCGGCATGTCGCCGCAAGAAGCCAAACGAGTCGCGGTGATGAAGTTGGGTGGCGTCGATCAAGCAAGAGAAGCTTACCGCGACCGCGCTACGATTCCGTTTGTCGAAAGCGTAGTGCGGGACTTGCGCTTCACGCTCAGACAGTTCCGGAAGAACCCAGCCTTTACCATTACCGCCACCGCGATGGTAGCGCTTGGCCTCGGCGCAAGCGTTGCGATCTTTGCTTTCGTCGATGCTGCGCTCATCAAACCCTTGCCATATCAAAATCCTACGCGGCTCCTCTTTGTCACGGAAACAACGCCAGACATTCCCCGCGCCGCGCTTTCATATCCTGACTATCTCGACTGGAAGAAGCTCAACAGAGTTTTTGACTCGATGGAGGTCTACAATCAACGTGGGTATGTGGTAAGCACGTCCGCAGGAATGGAAATGGTTGACGGCGCCCGCGTAAGTGCTGGTTTTTTCCGCACCCTTGGTGTTGGTCCTCTTCTCGGTCGCGATTTTTACACAGGCGAAGACTTGCCCGAAGCACCTCGCACTTTGATCCTCAGCTATGCCTCATGGCAAAAGCGTTTTGGCGGTAAACAAGAGATCATCGGCCAGCCGATCACCTTGGATGAAACTCCATACGTCATCATCGGAGTACTTCCTCAGAACTTTCATTTCGCTCCCGTCGAGAATGCAGAGTTTTGGGCCACCCTTAACCCGGGCGGCGGCTGCTTTACGAGACGGAGTTGCCACAGTCTAAACGGAGTTGCTCGTCTGAAAGACGGCGTATCGATTGAGGCGGCGCTGGCTGATGTCACGCGCATCGCTAAAGACCTGGAGGCTCAATACCCAGACTCAAATCGGAACCAGGGCGCAACGGGCGCGCCACTGTCTGAAATAATTGTCGGAGACGTTAAGCCGATTCTGCTGCTCTTACTCGGCGGCGCCGGGTTGTTGCTTCTAATCGCCTGCATCAACGTGGCCAGTCTTTTGCTTGTACGCTCAGAAACGCGTCGACGCGAGTTGGCTGTTCGACGTGCCCTTGGCGCAACCAGAGCGCGCTTAATTCGTCAGTTTGTGATTGAGGGTTTGGTGATCGTCGTTGTGGGAAGTATCGCTGGTCTAGTTAGTTCTCATTGGGCTATGCAGATCTTAAAAGGACTCATTCCCACAGACATGATGGCTGGGATGCCATACCTCACCGATCTTGGATTGAATTCTCGTGTGCTCATGTTTGCACTGGCCGTCGCTGGATTTGCAGCCGCACTCTTCTCACTCACTCCGGCATTTCGTCTATCGACTTTAGACGTGAGAGAAGGAATGGCGGAAGGCGCTCGCGGTAGTGCAGGTAAAGTCTGGACACGAATCGGATCCAAGCTTGTGATCCTGGAATTAACAACAGCGATGGTGTTGTTGGTTGGAGCAGGACTTCTCGGCAAGAGTTTTTATCGCTTGCTGCAAGTACGTGCGGGTTTTGAAACAAAGCACCTGATCACAATGAGAGTTAGAGCACCACTTTCGGCTTATGGAGAAGATGAGCAAGCGGTGGCGCTCGGGCGAAAAGTGGTGGAGGAGGTTAAGCGCCTGCCCGGCGTGAAATCGGTTGCGTTAGCCAGTACTCTGCCATTGAGCTTCAATGGCAACACAGATTGGATCAGGTTTGTGGGCCGGGCTTACAACGGGGAGCACAACGAAGTAAATCAACGAGGAGTAAGCTCAGATTATTTCGCAACCTTGCAAGCGAAACTCTTGCGAGGTCGAACATTCACAGACTCGGAGGATGCGACAAAGCCTAAGGTTGTCGTCATCAATCAAACATTCGCGAAGAAATATTTTCCCGGTGAGGATCCGATTGGCCAACGGTTTGGCGACACTGAGCTGAATTCCAAATCAATAAAGGAGATCATCGGCGTCGTCGACGACATCAGAGAAGGGCCACTGGATTCGGAGATTTGGCCAGCCTGTTATTATCCGTTCAATCAAGATCCTGACATCGGTTATGCAGTGGTGGTCCGAACTGCGCAGGACGAGCAATCGCTCATACCAGGGGTTAGCGATGCAATCCGTGGCATCGACTCAAGAATCACGATTTCAAGTCAGACAACGATGACAGAGAGAGTTAACAACGCTGCGACAGTTTACTTGCGTCGATCCGCGACGTGGCTTGTTGCAGGGTTTGCGGCCGTTGCGTTACTGCTCGGTGTTGTTGGACTTTACGGGGTAATCGCTTACTCGGTGAGTCAACGCACTCGCGAGATTGGAGTCCGCATCGCACTCGGCGCACAACGTGGTACGGTCTATCGACTCATTCTAAAGGAGGCAAGTGCGCTGGCCCTTGCAGGCATTGTGATCGGAATCGTATGTGCGATCATCGCCGCCTCGCTGATGCGCAAAATACTCTTCGGCACCCCGCCATGGGATATCACCACGCTTCTTTGTGTGGCCGGTGTCTTAGGAGCCTCAGCATTATTGGCCAGCTTCCTTCCGGCACGGCGAGCTGCGTCAGTCGATCCGATTACCGCACTGCGAGCGGAGTAGGTTTGTAGGCGTGGGCCACGGCCACGGATCTGCCTTGACTTATAATTTCTCAGTCCCAATGTCAGGACGACTCGGAAACGTACCTTGCCGCTGTGCATTTGTGCGTAAGCGTCAGCGACACTATTGAGCGGATACTTTTTCAATCATCGGACGACATCACTTAACTCATTAAACTCCATTCTGTCTTGCGCTCCACTCGACCACCGGCCCGGCAATTCCGGACAGCGCATCGACCAGTGAACTCAGAATGAGCATTAGGTTGGTGGAACCATCTTGTATTCTCGAGTCGACTCTTGTCTATAGGCGCGTTTGTGGTTCTCGATCTCTGTGGACTTCGCGAGTTCTGCGTGAAACTGCTTGCACAGAGTCCGTAAAGAAAATTCAAATAGAATTTAAGAATCATGGTGCCTGAAACCGTGATACAAACCCAGCCATTGTTCGAAACTCAATTCCGTGGGCGTGGCATTTAATGGAAAATCGAGCTTGCGGGCCAGGCGTTTCCATTGCTTGTAGGTAAAGACGTTCTTAAATGCCAATTTGAGATTCGGTTTCCATCTCCCAAAGCCGTACTCAACAAAGTTGCGGTAGGGAGCGACGTCTTGCGTTTCTATTAGCGGGCGGCTACGTCGCTTGATCGACAGAAACGCTGAGTCGACGTTCGGCACGGGCCAGAAGTCGGTCCGCCTCAAGTGGGAGAGGATCCGGAATTCAAAAAAAGGCTTGGCCAGGATCGAGAATAAAGTCTCTCTCGGAGAGCCGGAAAATTTCTTCGCAGCCTCTTTCTGCAATATCAGATATGCTTCGGCTAGGTTAGACCGCTCATACAGGATCTTGCGTAGGATTTGCGCCGTAATGTTGTACGGAATGTTCGCAAATATCTTGTACTGCGAGGTCAACGTCTGTCGCCGAACTGTTAGGGACGGCGCAGCGTTGCCGGGTCGAGTACAAAACGAATACTCGAGAAAATCCTCTTCAACTATTTCAACGTTATCGAGCGGACGAAACCGCTCGCGCAGACGACGAACGAGGTCTGGGTCCTTTTCGATCGCGATGACATGTCTAGCTACGCTCGCGAGCGCCGCGGTGATTATCCCGTTTCCGGGGCCGATCTCGTAAACGGTGTCGGATGGCCCGATCGTACTCATCCCAACCAGCCGACGGACCAGCCTTGGACTCCTCAAGAAGTTTTGCGCTAAACAAATTTGCCTGTGCTGCCGTGTTTCCATGTTTCACCTCCAGAAATATGTGGTGAAACGAAAACGCGCTTTTCTGCGGAGGGTCTCTCAAGCTCCACTCCTTGCGAAGGAGGGGTGGCAGCCGCTTCGGCTGACGGGGTGGGGTGGTTCTTTGGCAGGGCTCTAACAGCAAAAAGCCGCGAACCGAAGCGTTGCTAACGCTGGTTCACGGCACTTAAGCCTAAAACATTTAAGAGTTGAAACTTAGGTGTTGATCATTCCGCGAATCAGGTAGGTACGCTCATGGGACCTTTCCACATTTCGTTCGCGGATTCGAATCAACATGCTCCCAAGCATATTGATTATTGCGCAGAATTGTCAAACTCTCGATCATTTGCGGCCTGAGCCAGCGACGGGTTTCGAATATAGACTCACATTATCGGAGTGAACGAGGAAATGAATGTAAATCACTCATTCTCACTTGTAATTTTCTGAGGATAAGCAAATCAGTCCTGGCGATCAACGATCTTGAAAGGGGGAAACGTCGCCGAAACTATCCACTTTGATGGTGCTTGAGAAGGCGCAACCTACCGGGTTCGGATCCTTAGATATCGAGGAGTGCGATTCACGAGATTGTAAACACCGGAAACTTGTCGTTTATTGCAACGGAATTTAGTTCCTCCCGGAACACAACATGGTCGTTACGAAATCCGCTCGCAGACTTTCTTCCCGATAGGAGAAACCACAGTCATTTGCAGAGCCTTTCCCCTGATCCAACGTTTTCCTCTCACCGTCTTTAATCAACGTCAAATTCTTAAACGCGGAACTCAACCGAAATCTGTTATGGTCATCCGGCCATAAAGATCAAAAAGCGATCCAGTAAAGGACTGGAGTAGACCAACTATCCGCACACATACGTTATGGAGAACTGATTATGCAAGGTGACAACATGCGCGTGAAAACAGTATGTCGGTTGTGCTTCTTGGCAAGGTTTGATTTGCTTCCGCTCGTCGGTTTGGTCATTCTAGTTGCAATGATGGGCCCTGTCACAGCCTATTGCCAGTCGAACAACGACTCGACTTCACAAGCTACCACGAGTGCGGAGAATGATCCCCCGAACGGGATCCGCAGGGGTACGAATGAGTTTGGCGTCTTAGCTGCAATTTCGTTCGATGCAGTAGGTGACACGCCGGACGCGCGATTCGGCAGTATCGCTCTACGTTATGGGCGTGTTCTGGCGGCCAACAAGACGCTGGCATTCGAATGGACGATTGACGCTTTTCCGCTAGCCATTCTATCTAGCGATCACGTCACTTTTACGCAGACTGGGCCTGGTACCTTCATCAAGACGACCACCCGAGAGAGGGTCTACGGAGCGGGACTAGCACCCATTGGATTGAAATTTAATTTTAGGCCGCAACGTCGTGTGCAACCCTTTGCGAGTACAACCGGCGGTTTTCTTATCTTCAAAGAAGACGTTCCAGTCGCTGGGGCAGCTCAATTTAATTTCACGTTCGATTTCAACGGCGGGATTCAAATTGTTAATAGTTCGCGTCGTGCTTACACTTTGGGCTACAAGTACGAACACATTTCAAACGGTTTTCGATCGCAAATAAACCCGGGCGTGGATGTGCATGTGTTTTATGTTGGATTTTCCGTCTTCAGATGAGAGCAAATTTCGCCATGTGGACTGCGCTTAGTTACACGAGTGTTCTGTAGTTATCATCGCGGCGATAACGATCCACCCGCAGCCGGTCGCCGAGCAAGAAATAAGGGTGAGTGAAAGGTGAGTGAAGTTCTTCTGTGCGGTAAGGAAAGGAAAGACGCGTCACCTCTCGGATCACTTAAGGTCGGTGATAAGGACCACGTCGTTCGTGACTTTACCACGAGCAAGCGCGAGCCACTTACCGTCGTGGGACCAGGCGAAGTTGAAAATCCGATCCCCATTAAAGTTAGTTACCTGCGTCGGTGGCCCACCCCCGATCTTTATGCAGTGTTTTACTGATGATCTGCTGCAACTCAGCAGGCGCTTCTGGTGAGAGTTGTGCAAGAGGCGGAGGCTCTCGCTCCAATATTGAGACGATCACATCGCTCGTCGTCGCCCCTTCAAACGGAGGATGACCTGTAACCATTTCGTAGATCACCACACCCAGACTCCAGATGTCTGTCCGTCCATCTACCGATAGCCCTCTCGCCTGCTCCGGTGACATGTAGTTGGAAGTGCCCATCATCACTCCAGTGTCCGTCGTCACCCGTGCCCCAGCAGGTGCTGCTACATCGGTAGCCTCTTGCTCGGTGAGCTTCGCCAGCCCGAAGTCGAGCACCTTCACATATCCATCGCGCCGGAGCATGATGTTCTCGGGCTTAATGTCGCGGTGCGTTACCCCAACCTCATGCGCCGCCGCTAAACCGGAGGCAACCTGCACCGCCACATCAAGCACTTCGCTCAGCTTCAGCCGAGCCTCTGTCATGTGCTGGCGCAGTGTCACACCATCAACGTACTCCATCGCGATGTAGTGACGACCCTCTTCGGTTTCACCTACCTCATAAATCACACAGACGTTCGGGTGCGACAGGGTTGATGCGGCGTGGGCCTCTTGTTCGAAGCGACGCAATCGATCTTTATCTGTCGTGAAGTGGGTCGGTAGCAGCTTCAGGGCGATCTTGCGGCCTAACCTTGTGTCGTGCGCCAGATAAACTTCCCCCATTCCACCCGTGCCAAGGGCAGCGATTATTTTGTAACGCCCAACAGACTGCCCGAGCACCGTTTTGACGGGATCAGTAACAAACAAGGGAGCGGCCATAGCCATGGCAGGTGAATCCAGTAAGCTTCCAGCTTGCGCCGACGCAGCAAGCAAACTCTCTACCTCTCGGCGCAGTTCATCATCGTTCGCACACACCTCATCGAGGTACGCAGCCAGTTGCTCCGGGTTGCGCTCCAGTGCTGTTTCCAGAATCCGGCTGGCTTGCTGCCAGCGTTCAGGATTCATCCTCCTGCTCCTTGCTTATCTCCCGATAGAGCCATGCTTTGGCCACGTTCCAATCTCGCGTCACCGTGTTCGGCGAGATTTTCAGCACCTCAGCGATCTCTTCGTTACTCAAGCCGCCAAAAAAGCGCAGTTCGACTACCTGACTCCGCCGCACATCAATGACGGCCAGACTCTTCAGTGCATCGTCGAGCACAATCAACTCCCTCGCTCGTACCGGCGACAGGATGGCTGCTTCGTCGAGCGAGACCTTGAGAGCGCCGCCACCTCGCTTGGCATATGCGAGACTCTGCGCGTGCGTGATTAGGATGCGCCGCATCATGCGGGCAGCTATAGCAAAGAAGTGTGCCCGGTTCTGCCACTGCACATGCTTCTGGTCAATCAGCCGAAGATAAGCCTCCTGGACCACCGCTGTAGTTTGCAGTGTGTGGCCGGGACGCTCCCGGCGCATATAACGGTGAGCCAGACGGCGTAGCTCCTCATAAACCAGCGGGAATAAAGGCTCGACCGCGTCCTGCCTGCCGTTGCTCCAATCGATCAACAGTTGAGTTACTTCGTGGGGTGCTGGGGTAGAGCGTGTCATGAGAACCCCTGGTGTTGATTAACGAAAGCCGAAAGGATCCAAAGTATAACACCTTACAAAGCAAGGGCACACAGAGCGTCAAACTTGGGTAGTCCAACTTTGGGAACACCACCCCACCCCAAACTTTTCTGAAAGATTATTTGGTGTTGCATGGTGGTTGGAGGACCAAATTCTTGCGTTTAAAGGTGAGGGCAGCACGGTCGTTTGGCAGTTTTTGCGATCTGTTCACGCCTTATTAGGTAGATACCGTAGTGCGCTTCCCTCAAGCACCAAACGGATTAGGTTGAGGTTCCACCTCGTCTGCATTTTACAAAAACTCATAACTGAAAGAAGGGATTCAAGTATGAAACTCAAAATGCGAACTAGGGACATGACGATCAAGAGATTGGACCACGTCAGCGTCGTCGTCGACGACCTTGCAGCCGCTATGATGCGGACCCCAGATGGGCACGGGCGGCTTGAGCTGACGAAGTTTCGCAATCCAAAACTGGTCGAGATCGAACCGGCGATCGCACCGCCGAACACGCTGGGCCTCCGGAGCGTCATGTTTACAGTCGAAAGCGTCGA
>DASWDX010000524.1:0-12274 GCA_036395055.1 Pyrinomonadaceae bacterium
AACTCACATTCTGGGCTGTGAGCGATCACTGTTCGCGCGTTGTAAAAGTCCAGATTAGACCTGCCAACACAGTCGACTGGCTTTTGGCAAGAATCGATGGGTCGCTCTTCGGGAAGAAGGGCTGATCGGACCAGTCGCGCCTGTATTCGAGCCGCCCGATGAGGCTCGGCTTCACTTTGTACTCGCCTGTCATAGTGAACTCTTTGACCCTCTGTGCCGTGCCGGTCGAAAATCCGTCGCGGTCATCAAACCATTCGTAGCGCGGAGTAAAGGCCAGACGTTCCGTCGGCGCGTAACGCAGATAGCCGGCGACCCCCTGCCAGTGCGCTTTCCCACCGGCCGTCAGGGTGTCAATGCCGTAATCATAGTTTCCCATCAGGGCCCACTGCTTGTTGAAGCTATAAGTCACGGTAGTGTCAGACAGATGGCGGTAGTGCTTGTCGTCGTTCGGTTGCTCTGGACCGGTCATGTAGTTCTGGATAATTGACACCTTCGGCGTCGGGGTAAGAGCAAGCGTAACGCCGAATGTTTTCCCGCCATTGTTCTCCTCGACGTTATTCCATCCGTTTACGACCAGGCCAGTTACGCTGACCTTGCTATTGAGGGCGTACTTTGCGCGAACGCCAAAATGGTAATAAGGAATGGCCCACGCGAAGAGCAGACCTCGCGAATAGTTCCAGTTGTCCTTCGTTTCGATCACTTCAGCCCCATGCACGGTCACGAACTTCCCAAAATCGATCTGCAATCCTGAGCCGACCGGTGCGAGGTAACTGCCGTAAGCCTGCTGAACTACTTTGTAGGTTTCGCTGCCGCCCGGCTCCGCTGCATGGACTAGGTCGGTGGCCGGTCCGTAATCCAGATCAAGCCGGAAACCGACGCGCGAGTTGGATGGGTCCGGCTTCTTCTCGATGACGATCTCAGCCAAATTGAGCGCAAACTGGTTTGACCGGGTGTCGAAATTGCGCAACACATTAACGCGCCCGGCTGGCTTGTTGAAGTTATAGCTGTAGTAACCATCAATGAACCCACTGACTTCAACCTCCCGGAAGAAGTTTAAAACTCCCTTGTCCTGTGATTTGGACTTATTGTCTTCCTGCGCCGGCGAAGCTGGATTCGTTGTGGAAGGTGGAATGACATCACCTGGAAATGCAGTTTTTACGAAAGAGACCGGAACATTTCTCGGGGACTGCTCTGCCTCTAATTTATTCAGACGTTCTTCAAGTTCCTTGACGCGACGGCGCAGCTCCACGGTTTCAGGATTGCCCGCCAGCGGGGACTGTTGTTGAGCTGTTGTGAGTCGATGACTCGATAGAATGATCACGAGCATCAAGCCAGTCATTACTACTATTGATTTGACTCTACGCATTGTGTATTTTGTCTCCATATCGTCTCTCAACGGACGATGTCAGTGGCCTGTCCGTCCTTGCGCCTGCTAAAGCCAAGACGGGTGGGCCATATTTATTTCTCAGCTAGTCCGGCAAAACGCCTTGCCGTTTGGGTGCATCGTAAGTAGTTACCACGACTTGCCTGTTATTACCGCTTGATTCCTGCTTGACCTTCTTGCCAGTGCTGCTCATGAAGATTCACGAGTCATCAGACCAGGTGTGATTGGATCAAAAGATTTCGTAAGCTCTTATGACAAGTCTTATGCCAACACGTGTGAGGCGACGATGCGCTAGCGAAGCAGTGTAGTTGTTGAAGATTCTGTGGGTTTCAAAAGGACTTCGTGAGTGGGGCAGCCACGGCCGGATGACAATTTCGTTAGTGTTAGGGATGGCGGCAACAAAATTGTCGTTGGCACTGCAGGCAACCACGTGTCGGTCGAAGACACGAGCAACTGAACCACTGGGATCGCGGGCGCCCTCGCCCCGCGCAGAGCGCGAAGCGCGAATTGGACTATGAGTAGAGAAGTAAAGCGGTTGATGATTTGTGGCTCACGATTCGGGCGAGGGCGCCCGCGGTCCCAGTAGAAAGAGA
Source organism: Pyrinomonadaceae bacterium (assembly GCA_036395055.1). Taxonomy (GTDB): domain Bacteria; phylum Acidobacteriota; class Blastocatellia; order Pyrinomonadales; family Pyrinomonadaceae; genus PSRF01. The sequence goes on from DASWDX010000524.1 coordinate 1,978, forward strand.
TTCCGCCCCCTGCAAAATCATCACAGAGCAGCGATCACTGAGGAACAACAGAGAAAATTCAAACCCACGACGCTAACGGGGTCTGCATTTGCGTGACATGTTTGTAGCGGCAAGGAGGAGCAGTAACAAAAACGTTGCGCTCGTTTTGCTCTCACATTGAGCGGCGCTTGAAATGGTTAGAGAAAGGTCATTTCCAGTTACATGAAGCTGGGTTGCCCCTCCGGTATAGAGCTTGCTCCTCATGAAGAGCCGATCAAAGGAAAATCATTGGATAACAGTTCTCTGATCTGGAAGGGGGCCAAAAAAATGGCGTTGATACTTAAAGGAGGAGAATTCATTGCGACGGAGGCTCTTAGTGCTAACACGTTGGCGGGATTGAGTCACCTGGCCCGCCGCCGACCATTAGTTATTAATGGGCTCGAACTACACCAGCAGGAATTGGCCAAACTTGCGGAAGAGGCGCAACAGACGGGGAAACTGGTTTGGCCCCAGTCGTGTCCTACGAACTTCATCAGTTAGTCGTAGCCTGGCAAGGTTCAATATCCTGTGTCCAAAGTTAAACGGTCCCTTATCCGGGTGGAACGAATTTCGGCCCCATTTTCGACGTTGACCGTTGGGCTTTGGCTTTGAACGAAAAGCGATGGTAACAAACCACATGGAGACGCGCTCAACTCCACGATGGCGAACTCACGGCGAGAAGGTCTTGTTGCACGCGGAGGCGCGCTTCTCAGTGGGCCGCCCTCTGGGCGATGCACAGTCGATCTCCCGGGAGTTAAAAGCGTTTCTAAAGATTGAGGATCAGCGCTTGAAGATTGCGCACCGTTGCGGGGCTCCAGGAAGTCAGACAGCTGCGGCGCGCAGTTCCGTTCTCGACTTAGTCGTGGAACGCGCCTATCAAGCCGCAACCTTGTTGGGTGACGTTGATGGCTCCCTCGACAAAACACAACACATGTGCGCCGTGGTAGCGCTGGGCGGTTATGGCCGCGGCGAGCTGGCCCCTTACTCCGATCTTGATATTGTGTTTCTCCATCCAAATCCTCGAGCGTTACAAACACGACGCCTGGTTGAACAGATCCTGCGACTGCTTTGGGACGCAGGCCTAACGGTCGGGCCGAGTTTTCGTAGCGTGACTGACTGCGTAGCAGCGGCTCATGCTGATCCGCATTTGCAGACCGCGCTGGTTAGCACTCGCCTATTGGCAGGCAATAGCTCGGTTTACGATTCCCTTTTGCAGGCGCTGGAGAAAGACCGTCGCAAGCGTGGAGACGCTTACATCGCCGCCATCCTGCGCGAGCGGGCCGCGAGGTACGCGAAATTTGGCGCGGCGGTGTGCCTCCAGGAGCCAAACGTAAAGGAGAGTCCCGGCGGCATCCGCGATCTTCACACTGCGCTCTGGGTCGGCTACACCCGGTACGGATGCCGAACGCTGGATGAATTGCGGGATCATGACGTCATTTCGGAAGCCGAACGAAAAACGGCGGCGCGTGCAGCCAACTTCCTCTGGCGAGTGCGTTATGCTGCGCATCTCTCGACCCGCCGGAAAACTGAACGACTTGCGCTCGACCTCCAAACTACGCTAGCTCGAGAGTTTGGCTACAAGCAAAGTGCTTATCTGCTTGCCTCCGAAAAATTCATGCGGGATTACTATCACCACGCGCGCGAGCTAAACCTGTTCAGTGAAACAGTACTGGCGCGCGCTTCCGAGTCTGAAAGGAAAGCAAGCAGGTGGGGCCGGAGACTGTCCCAGATTGCTGGCGAGCCGTTCTCAATCAGCAGGGGACAAGTGCAACTGGAGGGAGAAGCCGGACTATTGGCCAGCAATCCGATGCTACTCTTTGATGCATTCGCGCTGGCGCAGGCGGCGGATGCACCCTTAAGCCAGACGTTGCGCGATGCTATGCGGCAGAGTCTGGGAGCAGTGAATCGTAACTTCCGTCTTTCCCTGGCAGCTTCGCGCGCTTTCATGAAACTCCTGGCAAGGCGCGGGCGCGCCGGCTATGTGCTCCGACTGATGCACGAGATTGGGTTCCTCTCCCGGTTTGTACCCGAGTTTGGCCATATCAGTTTGCTCATCCAACACGATCTCTATCATCACTACACGGTGGACGAGCACACACTCAAAGCTACCGAAGCGCTCGACTTGCTGTATGCCAGCCAGGACAAACAGCGTGCGCATCTGCGCACTGTTTTCGATGAGATTCAGGATCCGGGCCTGCTTTACCTGTCCATACTTTTGCACGACGTCGGTAAGGGGCGCGGGCGCGGCCACATCCCGCGCGGAGCAAAAATAGCGGAGCGGATCTGTAAACGTTTTGGTCTCAGCGAGCCGGATGCGGCCAAAGTTGTACTAATGGTGAACCAACATGTCGCGATGGCTCAACTGGCACAGCGGCGTGATCTCAATGAACCGCACGTGGTAGAGGATTTTGCCGCGCGAATGGGAACATTGGACGGGCTCAACATGCTATTGCTGCTAACCTACGCGGACCTGAACGCGGTCGCTCCCGGCGTCTGGAGCGAATGGAAGAGCACATTGTTGTGGGAACTCTACCGGCGCGCGAGGATCGTGTGGACAGTCACGGACTCACCTCTCGATGAAACTGAAAAACCGGCGCGATTCAAGGAACAGATGGCAAAGGCCCTGGAAGGATCGCTCGCATTGAGTGAGATTGAACGTCACGTCGCATTGCTGCCGGATCGCTATCTCCGTGTCACAAGACCGGCCGCCGCTGCAATTCACCTTCAATTAATCAGAGAACTCAAGTCGGAGGTCTTTGTGCGACGCTGGACGCGCTGCGGCCGAGAATCTACAGAGTTAACCGTGTGCACCAGGGACCGACATGGTCTCTGCGCCGACATAGCCGGAGCGCTCGCCGCGCACGGGATTGAAATTCTAAGCGCCGAGCTGAATACACGCGAAGATGGCATCGCCCTTGATGTTTTCATGTTGCGAGAAGCGTCCACGCACCATGCGATCGACATGCAACGATACGAAACTATCGAGCGCTCGCTGCGCAAAGCCATCGCCGGTGAATCTGACATCGCAGGCATGGTCGAACGTTGGCGGAGCAGGAATGCTCCACGGAAGCGAAAGGCCGTTGGCAATGCCGGTCTGCGCAATCTGCCCCAGGTTGCTTGTGACAATGAGGCTTCTCAATCATCAACCTTGATCGAGGTGCACGCCCTCGATGAACCAGGATTGGCCTACAAGATCGCGAGCGCGCTTGCGACGCTGGGGCTGGATATCGTGTGTGCCAGGATAGCAACGGAAAAAAGTAACGCGCTGGATGTTTTCTACGTCACTGACGCGGATGGAATGAAACTCTCGCAGTCCAGGATGCAATCGGTCCAGGTCTCTCTCGCCGGGATGCTTTCCGGCGAAACTCCGGTCACTGCTGCCAAAGGGCAGCAACCGACTATACAAACTTAAGGAGAACTTTTAATGAAAAAGGTTGAAGCGATTGTCCGACCACACCTTCTGGATGCTGTCCGAACGGCTCTACAGGAATTGGAAGTGATCGGAATGACCATTAGCGAGGTGCAGGGTTATGGGCGTCAACGTGGTCATACAGAAACCTACCGCGGGACTGAATATCAGATCGAATTTATCCCTAAAACCAAGATTGAAGTAGTCGTGCCAGATGAAATCGAGGAGGCCACTGTTGAGGCAATCACAAAAACAGCCCGTACAGGTAAATTTGGTGATGGGAAAATCTTCGTGGTCTCATTAGACGATGTGATTCGCATCCGCACCGGAGAGCGTGGCGAAGCGGCGCTCTAGATCGGCCGTTACAGTATTTGCTCCCTACCACCATCGCCGCCAGGGTTAGTGCCCCGGATCACCAGGATCAAAGCCACGCCAACCAGCTGCGTGGCCCTCGCCTGCAAGCCTACCGAGGCACTCAAAACTAAATGGCCTGATCAGATTTCGCCAGGCGGATCGCAGGCGGCTAATTTAACGAGCAGATGGAGCACAAAACGGCAGTGGCCCGTCTGTCTCTTGATAACAGGCGGACCACCACTCGGCGAGAAAGAATCAGCAAACCGAAAACAGCAGCCTTTCTAGGCGAGGCTCTCTTGAGACCTCAACGCCGCCACTTCTTCCACCGTGTCCGTCTCCGCGTAAGCTATCTCTTGTGTTCCACTGTAAGGCGACGGGCGATAAAACTCCGGATAGCCCAGCGCACCAACTTCGGCCAGGTCCAGTCCTTCAATTTCCACTTCCGCCGAGACACGGTTGCCAATGAGCACTCCAACTATTTTGAAGAAGACGTAGAACGAGACAAACACGAAGATGAAGCAAGCAACAGTGCCGACGATTTCCGCTAGAAGTTGACTCCAACCGCCCCCGTAAAACAAACCTCTTACGGTGCCCTCCACTCCGTTCCAACCACCACCGTAGCTCCCGTCAGCAAACAGGCCGACAGAAATCACACCCCACGCTCCGTTGACACCATGCACGCTGATCGCGCCAACCGGATCGTCCACCTTCATTTTGTGTTCGACGAAATAAACGCTGGCTACCAGTATCACCCCAGCGATCGCCCCGATCGCATACGCACCGAAGCTCGTCACGAAGGCGCATGGAGCCGTAATTGCCACCAGACCAGCCAACATACCGTTCGCCATCAGGCTTAGGTCAGGCTTACCATTCTTGAGCATGGTCACCACCATCGCGGCGATGGCGCCCGAAGCTGACGCTAACATGGTGTTCGTTGCCACTACGCTAATACGCAGGTCGGTTCCGGACATCGTCGATCCGGCATTAAATCCAAACCAGCCAAACGCCAGGATGAAAACTCCGACCAGAGCCATCGGCATATGGTGACCAGGCATGGCGTGTACTTTCCCATCCTTTGTGTATTTGCCGATACGCGGACCCAGCACCATCGCACCGGCAAGCGCTGCCACGCCCCCTACCATATGTACTACCGATGAGCCCGCGAAATCGACGTGACCGTGACCCAGGTGGAATTCCCTGCCGAGTTGTGCCAGCCAGCCCCCGCCCCAAACCCAGTTACCAAATATGGGGTATACAAACATCGACATGAAAAAAGCGAAGACTACGAATGAGCTCCACTTCCAGCGCTCTGCCATTGCCCCTGTTGGTATTGTTGCCGCCGTGTCCATGAAGACCATGGCGAACAGAAACAGCGCGAAAACGCCGACGTCATAGGAATCTCCTCGCAAGAATATTCCCTTCGTACCAAAAATGCCCAAGGTGTGGCCAGCAATACTTACGGTGAACTCAGACGTCATATTGGCGAGTCCGCCGAGCGATGCGACACCGCCGAATCCCGAAGGAGCGTTGACACCTCCCATCATCAGGGCATAGCCGCAGATCCAAAAACCGGTCATCCCCAGCCCGTAGACCATAAAATTCATGGCCATCGTATGCGCGGCGTTCTTGGCGCGCGTGAAGCCGGTTTCAGCCAGCGCGAACCCTGCCTGCATAAACATGACGAGAAAGCCGGCAACCAGGGTCCATATGAAGTTAGCCGAAACAATGGTATGGCCGACCGCGTCTGCCACCTCCTGGATTGTTGGTTCTCCCGGTTTGGCCGCGGTGATCGTCCCGGCGTTACCAGTGCCGGCACCGGTCGGATCACCGGCGAATGCGACCACCGGCAGCGTCATCACTACCAGCAGCACTAACAGAGAGACCATGCCCCGCCCAGGATGAAAGCCGCGACACGCGTTTGCAAAACGGGCCAGTGTCAAGTCGCGCTGAATGTGTTTACATGACGGCTCAGCAATTCGTTCTCGGATCATTCTTATCTCCTCTTGCAGCAGATGGCAGAACATTCACAAACGACTCGCGCCAAACCGCGACGGTAGTCGAGAACAACGATGGGCGATATTCTTGATGCCGCACTAACAAGCTTCGTGCCACGGGCATGATCTTAACGAGAGAAACATTGAAGCAACGGATAAGGCTGTGAAGTTAGTGAGTTTGGCTGGAACAAAGCCCCGTTCTGTCAGCTCGCATATTTTGGCCGAAACCGAAAGAGTGAGCTGCGAGGGACATTTTTGTCAGACATCCGCGTCACGACAACAAAAATGTTCTGCGGTTACGTAACCGAATTCAGTCGGGTTACCTGAGCGATTCTGGTTGAGGAATCCAGTCAATTGCCACCAGCGAATTCAGCTTTGAAGTGCAACCTTGGGTTTTCAGAAATATTGTTGCGGGGGTTTCTCATTCAAAGCTGGCTTCAGCCAGGTGTGAATCAGAGGCGAGTACGGGTTCGTGCTGCATCAAGCGACCCGTAGTCAGCGAACCGATCAGTTGAAAACGTCTCCTACAATGTTGTCAGCAACGTGTCGACTGCAGACAAATTTGTCTGCGGTGCGAGGCTCTTTCTTTATTCCTCGTGTACTCCTTCCGGCGTAGCTTGCCATTGATCAGATGATCAGAGGGACACTCTTCTCATCCGCAATGGGTACGGTATGTTAGTATCCGCTCGCGGAGGGTTGACTGCCGGCAATGGAACTAACTCAACTCGAATTCTTCTTGATGGTGGTTGAACAGGGCAGTTTCTCAAAGGCTGCTGTTAGGGTCTACCGTACCCAGCCGGCGGTTAGTATCGCGATCAGGCGCCTTGAGGAGGAGATTGGTGCGCCGCTCTTTGACCGTTCGCAAAAGACTCCAACTCTCACAGATGCAGGAGAACTTGTCTACGATTACGCGCGGAGAATTCTGACGCTGCGTGACCAGGCGCAGAACGTCGTCTCGGAATTGCGTTCATTGCAACGCGGACGGGTGCGCATTGGCGCCAACGAAAGCACTTCGCTCTATATCCTGCCGCATCTCATTCTGGAATATCGCGAGCAGCATCCAAACGTGAAAGTCGAAATCTTTCGACAAGTGTCTGAACGCTTGCCCCGTGAGGTGCTGGATCGAAATGTGGATTTTGCGCTGCTCGCATTCGAGCCGGTAGATAGCGACCTCGAATCGTTTCCCATACTGCGAGATGAACTCGTGCTAATCATGAGCCCGGACGACCCGCTCGCAAAGTGCGAGTCGTTGAAGATTGAAGAACTCGGCGAGCAATCATTCGTAGCGCATAACGTCAAAACTGCTTCGAGACACAAAGTTGTGGAAGCCTTTGAGCAACACCATACGCCGCTAAACATCACGCTCGAGCTGGCGACAGTAGAAACTATCAAGCGCTTCGTTCAACTCAAGATAGGCCTCGCGTTTGTCCCACGCATGTGCGTGGTCGAAGAACTGAAGCGCGGTACGCTGGCGACCGTTCCCGTTCCGGAGTTGAGCTACTTCAGAACGCTCTGGGTGACATACCGCCGCAACGTTACGCTTTCGCACGCCGCCGCGGCCTTCTTGGAAGTACTGCGTCAACACGCCAGCACATCACCCGACCCACAATCTCAGACCAAGTCCAGTCCGATCTCGACCAAGGCCACATCGACGAAAGCGCCATCCAAGCGCTAGATCTCTTCAGAGCTTTCGACGTAAATCTCAGCCAGGCAGCGGGGACAAGCCCGCCTTGCCGAGCTGAGAGATGCTGTGATTTGTTCGGTTATCTCCACCCTGAACACTTTCAAAGAAGATCCTAAAGCTCAACCCCGATAATTTCATGGTTGAGAAGGCGGGCTTGCCCCGAGGTTCCCGACACTCCCACTCAACCAGCCCTTCAGATTTATCTTATTATAAAAATAATAGTTTTGACTTAGGTCGCTCTTTGTTCCTAGGATGATCTGTTCTGAGGGTTTTATCGGTTCGAGCTCCGCGCATGTAATAATCCGCGATACAACATCTATGGCAGCGGGCGCCAGGGCTGTTCGGTGAATCCGGTCCGCACCGCGAGTGTCCACCCCGTTTGCAACCTGGACACTACTCAAGATTTAATCAGTCAAGCAATGAAACTAAAAATCGCGGTTTTAGCTGGCGATGGCATCGGGCCCGAGGTAACTGCCCAGGCAGTGGGCGTGCTTGAAGCAGTCGCGGATCGACACGGTCACACGTTTGAGTTTGAAAGATGTTCGGTGGGTGGCGTCGCGATCAGGCAGGAAGGTACGCCCCTTCCCTCTTCAACCCTGGATGCGTGTCTTGCGAGTAATGCCGTCTTGCTTGGGGCAGTAGGTGCGCCCGAGCATGACAAACTCGCTCCTGAAGCGCGCCCCGAAGCAGGACTGCTCGCGTTGCGCAACGCGCTCGGCGCTTACGCGAATTTGCGCCCGGTTGTCTCCTATGAGGCCATTAGTGAATGCTCACCACTACGGCCTGAAATCGCTCGTGATGCAGACCTCTTGATTGTGCGTGAACTCCTTGGGGGCCTTTATTTTGGGCAACCGCGGGGCTTGCTCTCTCAAACAGAGAGCGCCAGCGCTTTCAACACCATGCGCTATTCGGTTACTGAAATTGAGCGCATCGCCCACGTCGCCTTCAAGGCTGCGGAGGTGCGTCGACAGAAAGTGACTTCGGTTGATAAGGCCAACGTGCTTGAAACGTCGCAACTGTGGCGCGAAGTCGTGACGAGCGTAGCCCAGGAATATCCGAGCGTGACCCTGGAGCATCTTTACGTCGATGCCTGCGCGATGCATTTGATAATGAATCCGCGGCGGTTTGATGTAATGCTGACCGAAAATCTCTTCGGCGACATTCTTTCGGACGAGGCAGCCGTGATTACGGGATCGTTGGGCATGCTCGCCTCTGCCAGCATCGGAGGCGCAGTTGGATTGTATGAGCCGGTGCATGGTTCAGCGCCAGACATTGCCGGGCAGGGATTGGCGAATCCGCTCGGTGCAATTGCGTCGGCGGCATTGCTCCTGCGCCATTCAGCTAATCTCGAACAGGAAGCAAGAGAGATAGAGGCAGCTATCCGCGCCGTGCTCGACGCAGGCTACCGCACGCCAGATCTCGATCGCGGAACGGGTAAACGCGTCGTGCAAACGTCTGAAATGGGTTCGCTTGTCGTCGAGGCATTTTCGGCGATCGCTAACGAACGGCACGCGTGTCATGCTACCTAAAGTCTGAACTTTGTACTTTGAACTTTGTACTTTGTTTTTTGTAGGCAGTTTCTGCTCAATGATCGCCGTAGAAGAAGCTGAGTACTAAGTTCCAAATACTAAGTTCCAAGTACTAAGTTCCGAGTACTAAGTTTCAAGTACTAAGTTCTACCATCTGATTTATGTCGCGCACACTATTCGACAAGCTTTGGAGCGACCACACAGTTTGCGAGCCACCAGGCGAACCCACGCTGCTTTATATCGACCTGCATCTGGTCCATGAAGTGACTTCGCCGCAAGCGTTCGACGGCCTGCGCGTGGCGGGCCGTCGCGTTAGACGACCCGACTTAACCGTAGCGACGGCGGATCATAACGTACCAACGACAAATCGGAGTTTACCGATCACAGACGAAATTGCGGCCCGTCAGATCGCGGCGCTCAGGCGCAACTGTGCTGAGTTCAATATTCCCTTCTACGATCTGGATTCCGCCGAACAGGGAATTGTTCACGTAATTGGCCCTGAGCTGGGGCTGACGCAGCCGGGGATGACCATTGTTTGCGGCGACAGTCACACCAGCACCCACGGCGCCTTTGGCGCACTCGCTTTTGGCATCGGCACTTCAGAAGTGGAACACGTCCTCGCCACTCAATGCTTGCCGCAACACAAGCCGCGCACGATGGAGATCCGCGTCGACGGTGAACTACCAGACTCGGTGACTGCTAAAGATCTGGCGCTTGCCATAATCGGACAGGTCGGAACCGCTGGGGCGACTGGCCACGTAATCGAATACACCGGCGAGGCAGTTCGCGCGCTCTCGATGGAGGGCCGCATGACTCTTTGCAATATGAGCATTGAAGCGGGAGCGCGAGCCGGAATGATTGCGCCGGACGAAACAACATTCTCTTATCTTGAGGGCAGGCGCTTTGCGCCGCGAAACACCGCAGAGACTGCCGCCTGGAATCATGCTCTCGCTTATTGGCGCACACTTAAGACAGATCCAGACGCAGAGTATGATCGCGTTGTTGAAATTGATGCCGACAGCCTCGTGCCCTACGTCACCTGGGGGACAAGTCCCGGCCACGTTGTGCCGGTAACCGGGAGTGTTCCCAATCCAGGCGAGACCGCAACGGAAAGTGATCGCCGCGCAACCGAGCGCATGCTTGATTACATGGGACTCGTACCGGGGACACCTATTGTGGACATTCCGGTGACCCGAGTCTTCATCGGTTCGTGCACCAACGCGCGTATTGAAGACTTGCGCGCGGCAGCAAACGTGGTTCGCGGCTACAGGATTAATCCATCAGTTCACGCGATGGTCGTTCCCGGATC
>DASWDX010000525.1:0-13530 GCA_036395055.1 Pyrinomonadaceae bacterium
GCGCAAAAAAACCAGCCTCAGTGGCTGGCTGCCGCTCCCTCCGACTCAACATCTCCCGCCTGCTGGGCTCTTTTCTTCTTGCCGCCCGGCTTCAATCCACGCTTCGTCTCCTCAAGTTCATGACTCAAACTCCAAGTAACCTCTAACCCGGCTTAGTCCAACACAGAATTGTGTGGCGGCTTCCTCTGCCGTCAGTCTCCCATTCGCACCTCGCCCCACACTAATTCTTAATACGTTGGGCTGCTTTCTGAACGAAACTAGTTTTTAGCGCGCACAAATTTTTGGACTCGCTTGCCTTCGAAGTCAGCCGCGTATACTGCACCACTTTTTGCGAGCGCTACCCAGTGGATATCTAGGAACTGGCCGTCATAGTTTCCATAACGACCGATTCGTTCAATTAGAGATCCATCCAAACGCATCACCAGCACTCCCGATGCGTCCGGCAGTTTAGAGCTTCCGGATTGGGCGATGAATGCGGTGCCGTCGCGTCCAATCTTGATGTCCTGCGCTCCGACAAAAGGCGGACCCTTCCATTCCATAAGGTAGTTGCCCTTATCATCAAAGACTTGAATCCGTTTATTGCTTCGGTCGACCACATACACACGGCCGCTGGCGAATGCGATCGCGTGAGGCAAGTCGAGCTGGCCAGGGCCTTTTCCTTTCGTGCCCCACTGGAATAGAAACTTTCCATCCGGCGCAAACTTCAGAATCCGATTGTTTCGGTATCCGTCGCTAACATAGAAAGAGCCGTCTGGTTGGACCGCAATGTCGCTGGGGCGATTGAAGTGAGCGGCATCATCACCGGCGACAGCTCGTTCGCCGAGCTTGAGAAGAAGTTTGCCGTCGTGAGAAAACTTGAAAACCTGATTGAGTGCAATGTCAGCGACCCAGATATTATCTTTTGAATCCACGGTTATGCTGTGAGGTAAGGCAAGAACGTTTTCTCCCAACTTATTTTGCAGTCGACCTGTACGCCCGTCGAAGACAAATATGGTTGGTACAGGAATCGGCGTCTCATCCAAGACCTCCGAGTCGGGCCATTTGCGTCCGCCGCGTTGTAAGACGAGGACGTTGTCATGTGAATCCACCGCAACTGCCGAAACCTCGTCCAGGATAGTGTTTTCAGGGAGGACCGGCCAACCATGTACCACGTGGTAACGCGCGACCGACTGTTTGGCGACAGAAGTTTGTCGTGCGGGCTTGGCGGTCTGCGCATTAAGACTCAAAGCGGCTATGCCTAGCGCACCAGAAAGGATGACCAGAGTACCAGCAAAGTCGATGTTCTTCCGCGGTGACACTCAACTGTCTCCTGGATTGAAAACTCTTACTGAGGTTCAATGTGGCGTCAATGTTGCTGCCCAACGCTAGCCTTCAGCCGCGGCGCGCGATCAGCACTCAAGCGGCCTTTCGCTTCTTCGCACCTTCTTCTTTTCGTACTCTGCCCCAGATGCCGGGAAAGCTCATAGGAACTAATGCCATGATAAACTTTTTAGATTATAAGGAATAGAAAGAATTGGCTGCATGGATTCCATCGAATTTTGACGAGGCTTGCAAACGAAATGCGGGCAGGCGCAAGCTCCACATGCGGAAGCGACAGGCGAGAGCAGCTCGCATCTTGCGGGTCCTTGCCGCAATGGACTCAGCAGATGCGACTGAGTTGCGAGAGAAGGTCTACGGCTTGATCACCATCACCTCTCATGCAATGGAAGTAAGCAAGGCAACCGCTTCTCGCGACTTTGCCTTAGTCCGTCGCTTACATCGGCAGTTCCTGCGCATGTTTGGCCGCAACTTCGATTCAAAAAGAGACCGCGTTGTCTGGACGTGGAATTGGGACCACTACGGATTTATCACCCCAGAGAGTAGACATGCGGGACACCGGAAACCTGTGGGCCACTTCCCGTTTGATACGCGGCGACAAGAAACCGAAGAGTCTTATTGTGGCTTCAATCAGTCATCGTGGCCAAACACTGACTTCATCTCGCAAATGAGCACGCGGGAGTTGATACGAGCCTATAGCAGGGTCCTTAAGATGCGAGACAGACTCACTAAGAAGTTCTTTGAGAATTTTTTTGAGGCAAAATCTAATTTGACAACCTAGGCGAACTCAGTAAAATTCCGCCAACAAGGCGAACGTTGCTGGGGTGAGGACAGTAACTATTGAGGCTGAATCTTCGCGCCACCTTGAGAGCCCGGTCCAAAGCCGGGCTTTCGGTTTTTTGAACACAACAAACGTTTCGCCGACGCAGCGTTTATGATGGGAACTGGTCCGGGAACTCATTCTTAAGCAGCCAGCGAGCAAGGCACTTCGTCATAGCTAGAAGACTAACAACCTCAGAGACGCTGACGGCATCATCAAAAGAAAGCGGCATAGCGGTATGGCTAGACTCTAAGAAGGCGTGCGCTAATTCATTCCTCAGAGGGCGAAGTGTTGTATCAGCGATCTTTGTGATTTTCTTTCCCCAAAACTTTCTCGGAAAAACCTGTTCTGCCGCAATCTCATCCCACTTTAATTTTACGGGGAACAGACCATCTAATAATATGATCAAACTGTTCGGGTCATCAGGAATCCTCTCAGGCCGTTGGGTATGCCTCTCACCGCGAGCAACCGCGGCCGTTCGCATCTTCGCTCGCCGAGCGATTAGCCCGTCAACTATTTTGAAGAAACAAAGGAACTGATAGACGTGTGAGTTGCTATTGAGGCCTTCTCTATAAATAGACGCGTAAGCCCCCGGCTCCTCTTTTACGTCTAAGACGCGAATGCCTTGGGCAAAAACTACGGGTTCATAAGGCTTAGAGGCGCGATAGATCATAAAATCTTCTGTCTCAAGATCCATCACATCAATCTGGTAAATACACAACGGGATGTCGGCGTGTGTTGCGTACCAACTTATTGATGGTAGTAGAAGTTTCCTGGCAATGTCTCTAGCCTCGAAGAATCCTGTGGCCATCACTGATTCAATTTGTAACTTGCCGATAAAACCATCTGCATTAACTGATTCCGTAATCTCAAACACGCCGTCGTCGGTTAAGACGGGAAAGGTAGCAACGGGCTCTGGCTTCTGAGGCGCTGTGCTGTTCGACGCACACAAGCGCAAGTGTGAGTTCCCGTTCATTAGCTCGGCTCTATTGATCTCTCTTTCCGAACAGACGGCCTGTCCCGGCCTGCTCAGCGTGAAGGTCACTTTAAACTTCTTCGGAATGTTCGTTGATGATGAGCTCGGCTTGCGCTGTTTGCTGATAACAACTGTAAAGGGCTGGCCAGCGAGACCGATGAGAGCATTCTTGACCGTAATTCTTCTAATATCATCTGTCATAAGCGCTCCTAACAATAAATTTGGTGAGCAGTAAGGACTCTCGATCCGTTTAAGCGTAAATCTTAACCCCCCGAAGATTGGAAGCGGTGTCGGCTCCTAAACAATCGAAAATTCGCTCGTCCGTGCGCCTACCGAGCATCTATGCGCTTGCGCATCTCTTCCTTACCTGCTGCGGTCTTAATCTTCAACCAATCGCGAGTGCGGCCTCCTGTGTACTGGGAATCAATCTTCTTAGCTACCATGCCTTCTAGGATCCTTTGCTCCAGTTCGGCGAACAAACCGAGTCCTTCACCGATGATGTAATCGGTAAATCGAATTCTATTGTTCTTGGTCTTGCTCAAGATTCGCTTCAGCGCCACTTTACGTTTCATTAGCGGCAAGCTCCTGAGGTCTTCTCCATTCAAGGCTAGTAAGTCGAACGCCATAGAAGACAACCGCACACGTTCGCCGAGACTTCTTCAGCTCGTCGAAGCATGGCAGGCCGTCTTCGTCGATTGCAGTAATCTCGCCGTCGATGATTGCTGACTTTGCTTTGACTTGGATCGACTGCAGTTCGGGAAAGCGTTTTGTGAAGTCGTTCTTTCTTCGGGAAATGAATTTGATGGTTTCACCGAAGTAGCAGAGTGCCCGGTAGCCGTCCCACTCTGGCTCAAACAACCATTTAGGATCAGAGAATGGCCGAGCCAAGTTTGAAGGCTGCATAAGCGTTATTAACACAGCAAAGAACTGGACAGACAGTTATCAGGCTATTTACGGAGCGGGGACGACCGAGCCTTCTGTGCCATGAACCCCCTTCCAGTTGCCCTTTGTAGTGGTATCCACACCTACGAAGCGGACCGATGCAAGGACGATAGTGCTGCTCTCGCCGTTTTCATCGATTGCGGCAAATGAATTTGGCGAAGGTGTAAACTTCACAATTAGCTCTGCATTCGGAGCTATGGGCCTTCGCAAGGTATAAAAAAAGGTATTTCCTTGGATAGTTTTGTCAAACAACCAAGTCGGTGTAAAAAACGGATCTTTGGGCTCGGTCACACTTTCGTCATACGTTATAACCAAAAGCACGTCCTTGCTCGGCAAATCCCCAATGTTCGTAATTTTGAAGGTGGATGTTTCGTACCTAGCGGTAAGTGAGACCTTCTCACCTTGCTGGAAGATCGTACCTGGTGCGGGACTCACAATTCGTACTTGGCCCACCTCATTTGACACGTGTAGCTTGCCTCGATGTCGAAATGCTTCCATAGTTGCGTCTGCCTTAAAGAAAGCAAATATTCCTAAGGCGCCGCCTATCAGCGCCACAATCGACACTGCAAAATTGAGTTTTTCAATCGCATTAAGTCTTTTAAACCAATGCATTTTCCCGGCAAGAAGAGACTTTCCGATACGTTTCTGATTCATATGCTTCAGCACGATAGCAAAAGTCTTCGCTGAGGACTAAGTGTTGCGCGGTATTGCTGAGCGAAAATCCTAGCGATAAGTTCGGGTTATGAGTTCAGTCGGCTTCACTCCTCATTCGAAGGATAATGAACTTGAGAAATTGCGCGAAGCTTGGCGATCACTAAACGACTTAATGAAGAACTTGGCGAATGCTGAAGCCTGTCTAAAGGATCTTGATTTGAAGCTGACAGGCGACCACATACGCGCGTTGCGAAGTGAAATGTCGAGCAGGTGAAGAAAGCAATCGCGGTTGTTGGGCAATCAAAGAGAGTTGTGTCCTAAAGTCTTTAGAGCCCTTTTCCTTACCCCAGTGCTTAGGGGTCATTCGGATGTCGAGTCAATCTAACGCTTCCTATCAAGGAGCTCGTAGAGTTGTTGCTTGATTTTGTGAATTCTTCAAGACAAAGCTTCGAGGATGGGGTTCAGTATACTTTCTGCGACCTGTCTTGGATTCTCAATGAGATTTAGGGCAGAGGTTCTTAACGGTTTGCGATAGTCGGGACCGTCGTACCGGCGCACCGAACCTAAGCCAAATCGTGCCTTGTCATTAATACACGTTTGAAGATGCGTAATTGCTACACCAACATCAACCATACCGTAATAGGAAGCCCTTTCAAAAAGGCGGCCCAGCATTCCCAGCATCCGGGCGGTATTACCAACTGCGATGGACGGCAGGAAGATCTTTTCTCCGTTGAGTGAATCGGCAACCCGGCCGCAGAAAAGATGTCCAGTACCATTTGATTCAATGGTGAGCTCGAGCGTATAACGATCCGGGTCCGGCTTTCCTTCTTCGGCATGTGACATCCGACCTCGGTAGCTATCCGGATACCGTGACCAGCCTCCTATCGGTGGATTAAAGTCAGGATCGTATTGACCATCCGTTAGCCGCCTGTCATTTCGCGCCTCAATCGCAAGTTTATTAAGCATCTCCTGGATGTTCTCTCCATCCAGCAATGCTTTTCCGAGAAGAGCGTCATCACTCAGAACTGGTCTTACGACTACATGCAGATGCGCGAATTTTTCATTCGCAGGAATTGGCGGCGCGGAGATTGATCTGTCAAGCATCTCATTTATCGCAGAAGTGGTGACCTGCCCACGACGCTCATACAACCGTGCAACTTCAGCTTGACTTAACACGTAGTTTCCCGTTTCTCCGCGGCCGTAAGATCGACGCTCGCCTTTCACTATGACCATATGCGGTGCGCGCTCAGAGGGCGGAACTACTACAACTAAATAACCTCTTGACTCGTCGCCTGAGTCCGGAATCGTGAAACTTCTATGACTTGGCACCTCGTCTATCGACGTCCTCACAATTGAATCAATGCGCTCTCTTTGTCCAGACAACGCGAAAGGCATTGGAATGCTCGGATGCCCGCCTTCATCTTCATCAATGCCGTACAAGAGTACGCCACCTGCGGTGTTTGCGAGGGCTGAGACATCAACAGCCGTATCGCTGTTTCTCTTTGGGATCTCTCGTTTAGCATCGAAGGTTACCGTTTCCTCCAAACTTTGATTCGCTATTGCTGTGAGAATGTCCTGCTCGTCTTTTGGTATCCACATAATCGCACTGTAAAACGCGGGCCAGCATAGCCGCAAGCTGCCAGACTCGGATGAGTAGTACGACCTTTAAAAACACCTCATTGACACGATTACGCACCGCGAATACACTACGCCCGCTTTCTCATAGGTTCGCGCTCCTCGCAGGTTTACTAAAGACCGCTACCTCCACGATGCTTCCATGAGACAAAGAACGCTTTCATTTCCTATTCATGGGACGACGATCCGCATAGGGAATGGGTCCATATCCTAGCAAAGCGACTCAGAGCAGACGGCGTCGATGTCTCGCTCGACCGCTGGGATACCGTACCAGGGGACCAGTTGCCAGCATTCATGGAGCGAGCTATTCGTCAGAATAACTTCGTCGTCATCATCTGCACTCCTCGGTATAAGCGGCGCTCAGACGCACGCGAAGGTGGCGTGGGGTACGAGGGTGACATCATGACCGCCGAGGTGATGACTTCGCAGAACCATCGTAAGTTCATCCCCGTGCTCCGAAGCGGGGAGTGGGGTCTGTCGGCGCCCACATGGCTTTCAGGTAAGTACTACATCGATCTGTCTGGTGATCCGTATTCGGAGCGCGATTACGAAGATCTTGTTCGGACGCTGCTGGGGATACGCGAAACTGCGCCGCCGCTCGGCGAGCCTATGGCGACATTAGGAGCAAGCCAATCAGCAGACGCTGGCTTAACGACTGCAAAGCCAGCGCAGTTCGAGGACATTAAGGTCACTCGCGTAATCGTTGAAGAGATTACTGAGCCTCGGAATGATGGAACCAAGGGAAGCGCCCTCTATTCCGTTCCCTTCGCTCTTTCTCGTCGTCCTTCTGTGGAGTGGTCAAATCTCTTTATCGAGAACTGGAATCATCCTCCACGCTGGACAACCATGCATCGCCCCGGTATCGCAGAAATTAGCGGCTCAACCATCTCACTAAACGGAACAACCATCGAAGAGGTCGAGCGATATCACCGGGATACGTTGCAGTTGGCCGTCGACCAGACTAACAAGCAGTACCGCGAATGGAAGCGTAGACAAGATGAGCAGCGTGCCCGCGAGAAGGCTAAAAGTAAAGAGCATCGCAAGCATGTTGATCAAGCTGCCAAAGGAATCAAATTCGACTAGCCACTACTGTCCGAAGGAATTTCGCGGGGTACAAGCTAAGTAGGGTTCAAGCGGAAGGTTGCGTGGAATCCAGGCATACGTGCGCAACGCTCTTGCTGCTCGCTGGCGAGAATCCAAAAGTTGTCAGCGAGAGACTAGGGCACAGTTCCATTGTGATGACACTCGACACCTATTCCCACGTCCTTCCTTCCATGCAACAAGCCGCAACTGAGAAGCTCGAAAAAATGCTTTTCGGATAGGCTGGCACACTATAGGCACACAAAACAAAAACGGGCGGCCATGTGGCTGCCCGTAACTTCTTGATCTTGTTTGGCTGGGAGGCAGGGATTCGAACCCCGATAGGCGGATTCAGAGTCCGCAGTCCTACCGTTAGACGACCTCCCAGCAAGAGGAATTTCAATGTAAGTGCATACGGTTTTCCTTGTCAACAGGTGGTTAGTGAATAGTAAATTGTGAATAGTAAATAGTTAAACAATGAAGGTTACGCGGCGCGTCTGTAACACTTTTTACTATTCACTATTTACTATTTACTGGTTATCGAGGCACAATAGACCCACGTAGTTACCTCCCGTACAGAGCCCTGTTTGGCAAGATCGCTCCCACACATTTTTTGAACCGAACAGCTTCGGAGACTGGGAGTAACCATGGATGAACTCGACAGGCAGGATGTGGCCATTGATTCAAAGGAAGAATCTTCAACGACCTCGGCTTCGGCAGAAAGCAATACTACGGGTGACGATGCTTCTGAGAAAATCCGCGCGCTCGTGGCAGATTATAACGCAAGGATGGATGACGTGGCAGATGTCATTGCGCGTGTGAGGCATGAAATAAACAATCCGCTTACGGGAGTGCTGGGTCAGGCGCAGTTATTGCTGCGCGAAGAATTGAGTGAGAAGGCCCGGAAGCGTGTGGAAACCATAGAGCAACTGGCAATTCGCCTACGGGACATTGTGGGTCAGTTGAGACAGGTGCAGAAAAACTCCAAGAGTTGAAAAGCCACTCTCTACCTTCACGAGGACGGTCTTGAAAGATGACTGGCAAAAGCTTCCCGTGCTGTTGTGGCGGCGCACTGTAGTCGAGGGCGCTTGAGGGTGATAGACTTTTTGACGATGGCAACTCGAAAACCTCTCGCCTGGAATAATCACCTTGAAGAAGCGATGGCACTGCTGATTCGAAACCAGGCTGCGTTTGTAGAGCAGATCGCCAGAAACGATCAAGAGCGCCTCAAGCTACAACGCGAGTCCCTGGAGTGGCACCTTGAAAACAAGGAATGGCGAATTCAGACCGAGGAATGGCAGCGCAAGACTGAGGCATGGCAGCTCAAGACTGAAGAATGGCAGAGCGCCGCTGAGAAACGGTTCGACAAGATTGAGCAACGGCTCGCGAAGATCGAGGAGAGTCTGGTTCAGCTACCAAAAACGATTCTTCAAAGCGTCCTTGAGCAACTGCCAAAGATTATTGTTAAGGACGTCCTCGAAAAACTACCCAAGGCAGTTAAGAAAGAAATCGGATTCACGACTCCGACTTAGTCTTGCGCGTGCCGCGGCTCTCCAAATCCCTTACAATGAAAATGCGCAGCAGAGTCGCCGCGCATTTCCATACTCGTTCGATTTAATGGGTGATCAGTCGTCTAAACCACCTAGCTTCCTATGACAACCTCAACCTTCACGGTCGATCATAGCCGCGGTTCAGTGCTGCTTCTTTTCGTCATCCTCCATTTTCCTCTTCAAATACTTGGCGAGTTTTTCCGCAGAGGATCGCAATCCACGATTAGCAGATGATCTGTCTGATGAATCAGCGTACGCAACTACTCCGGTTCTGAGGTTGATCACAGCCATGGATGCAGATGTTGACTTTCTAAAATCTCCAAGAAAGACTTTCTTCGCCCAGCCCCCAGCTTTCTTATCAGCGCTGCCTTCGATAATAAAATCAGCTTGAGATTGGTTTGCGACTATAAGGAGAGGCACATCTTTCTTCCGGAGTGCAGCCGCCAGATAGGTTTCAAAGCCTTGAGCTTGTGGGTTGCTCGGATCTTCTGAAAGCATCGGCGCGATATAAATCTTTGAGTTTCTAGGTATAAGGCGGGCTTTGAATGGATCGTCGGGCACTTTCTCAGGATATGTTCGTAGCGATGCCTTCTCCATAGCTCGGTCGGTCGTGGCGCTGTCAGAGGTTTGTGCCTTTGCGGCAGAAAAGCCAATTAATGATACAAAAAGCGTCAGAGTTATCAGACGTGTGAGCTTGACAACCCTTGAGGCGCGACTGGGACAGATTTGTTGGGGGTGTAACATTCGTTAATTCTCCTTAGGATTTAATTGAGTAATCAGAGTCCTCATTAGAGGACTCTTTGGTTCAGGCGTACGAACTTGACACGCGAAGTCGGGAGAGGGTGCCGAGCGAACGACTGGTTAATTGTAATGACGCTACGTCTGCGAGGGTGACGTCATTTTGGCTACTAAACTCCGACGGATTCTTCTTCGTGGTCTTGAACCAGATACGGCGAGACGGTAACAGGCTTCTCATCCAAGTCTTCCTCGAGCACGGCTTGAATAATCGGCAAGCTCAGGGAATGCTTTTTGGAAATTCCCGGCACGTCGTGGCCTGCGGCGTAAACTGGATGGCGTTCGTGTTCCTGATACCAGTCGGCCAGGTTCGCGGTCTTGTGCATGTTCTCGATGATCTGCCGCCAGCCCACGCCGGTGTTGTAAGCACAGAAGGAAATCTCGCCTTCCTGAGTGCCGTAAGGAATCACGCACATCTCGGTGCGGCGGAAATCGTAGTTGAAGAGGTCCTGGAACCACATGCCCTCGACGCAGAGTACGCGCCAGACATCGTTAGGGTCGTCCTGGACCGTGGCCTTCATACGATCGTTGCGGTCTGAGCTGGAATTTGTGGACGACGGTTTGAAGAGATTCAAGATCTGCGAAATCGGAAATCCTGCAGGCGCTTGTTCAGCGTTGAAGTTTCGCAGTATCGCCAAGCCGAGTTGCGCGTAGGAAAGCTTCCTGCCGCGCGCGGTGTCGGTGATGGTGGCGACGTCTTTCATGAATTGCTCGTAGTTGAAAAACTCGAACAACGATTTGAATTCGCCAGTCTTTCGGTTAACTACCATTAAGGTGAAGATGCCACAGTTCGGATGGCAATTACAGGAAGACCAACCCCAGGGGGCGTCGGCGCCTTGCAGCATGTCCATAACGCTGGTGAACGCCGAGTAGGAAGAAAGTGGATACCAGTCGCGCAAAGGTTGCAGCTGGCCGCGAAGCTGATCTTTGAGATCATGCGTCATGCCGGCCAGCGTGTAACGCTGCTTGATTCGCAACGCGTCGGAAATGTCTTCATCGCGGCCGGTGAACGAAACAGGTTGGAACGCGATCGTCTGCACCTTGTCAATATTCTTCGCCGCGAACTCGACAATCTGACCGATGCCATCGTTGTTGATTGTGTTCACGATGGTGGTGACGAGCGTGACTTTGATTCCAACCTTCGCGAGATTCTCAATTGCCTGCTGCTTCACATCAAACAAGTTGCCCACGCCGCGGTGTCTGTTCTTTTCTTCGCTAACCCCGTCGAACTGAAGATACACGCCGTGTTGTCCCGCAGCCTTCGCCGCTTTGCAAAACTCGATGTCTTCAGCGAAGCGTATGCCGTTGGTTGCCGCCAGAATTCTGTAGAAGCCGACCTTCTTCGCGTAAGCAACCGCCTCGAGATAGTAAGGCGAAAGTGTCGGCTCGCCGCCAGAAAAAAGAATAATGATCTGGCGTTTTGGTTTGAACGATACCGCGCGATCGAGAATCGCTTTTGTGTCTTCGTAAGTCGGCTCGTGCACATAACCAACTTGGTTTGCATCCATGAAGCAGGGATTGCACATCATGTTGCAGCGATTGGTAAGGTCCACGGTCAAGACGGCGCCGCGGCCAAATTTGATGTTCGAAGTGCCATGTCGATGGATGTGCGCATCTTCAGCAGAGCGAAAGTCACGTCCGAAGAAGAGCGATTCGATCCGCTCGAGAAACGCGGGGTCGGTTGCCATAACGTCAACAAACTCGCCATGCTTCGGACAGGTCTTGCGCATGACTACCTGTCCGTTTTCTTCCACGATCTGTGCTTTGATTTCGCCCGGATGTTCGTTCATCAACGATTCGAGGGTGGTTTCGCCAGTAATCACGGCATCGCGAACTTCCTTAACGCAGCGCGGACAAAGACTGTCGGTCTCGCGTGGGAAGCCCAGCGGCGGCGAGCTGCGCTCGTAGGATTTCAGCAATGGGCCCGGGGCCCATTTGGGACTGATCGCCTCGCCCTCAGGGAGTAGCGAGTTGACGGACTGAAAAGCTTTCCAGGCGACGTCCGAAAGATTGGAAAGCAGCTTGGAGCCTTTTAATCCCGTCAGCTTAGCGTTGTCTGATTCTCCGCGGCGGAATTGATCGCTGAACAATGAAACCTTCTCCTCACGACGCTTGACGTCTCAAGCGGCACAAATGTCAATAAAAAGCGAAACACTTTCAAATAATTGCCGGGCTTAAGATGAAGGAATACCGGCGATTTCTAAACGCGTCATGATAGTTGGTCTGCTTTGGCATGGCAAGGCAAAAAGACCTTCGTCCCTTCCGTTTCACGGCCCATGTGGGCCCAGCGGCTGGGCCGTCAGGACCTTAAGAATCAGCAATTAGGATCACGATGCGCTCACGAAAAAGTGTAATATCGGTGCCAGCGCAGAGAAATGCTGACGTAATAGTACCGGTGATAATTCATGTCTGATACGAAATTGTGGACAATCGCCGAACTGAACGCCCATGTGGATGGGCGACTCATTGGCGACGGAAGTATTCACGTTGAGCGCGTGGCTGATATTGCTTCAGCCGCAACGGGTGAGATTTCCTACGTTGAGGATGAGAAGTTTTTCGGAGCCGCGAGAGCCAGCAAAACATCATGCCTAATCGCTCCTCCAGAATTTGTCGCGTCAGTCAAAGATCTCATTGTCGAACAGGAATTTAGACCAGCCTTGATTGAAGTTTCCAAACCCAAACTCGCCTTCGCTTTAGTCGCGGGCTTGTTGCACCCGCAAAAACATCGCGAGCCATTTGTCCACGCTTCAGCGGTGATTGCGGAAACAGCGGACGTCGACCTCACGGTTTTCATCGGCGCGCATGTGGCGATAGGGGAAGGCGGGCGAATCGGAGCAGGGACGCGCATTGAAGCCGGCGTAGTCGTCGGTGATCACGTGCGCGTAGGTCGCGACTCGGTGCTTCATCCCGGCGTGACGCTTTACGACAACGTAACCGTTGGCGATCGCGTCATTCTACATGCAGGGGTCGTAATCGGCGCGGACGGGTTTGGCTTTGTGCGCGACGAAGTGGGCTATCACAAGTTTCCGCAGCTGGGAACTGTCGTAATTGAAGACGACGTTGAGCTGGGAGCGCACACTTGCATCGATCGGGCGGCGCTGGGGCAAACACGTATTGGACGCGGCACGAAGATCGATAACCTCGTACACGTCGGGCACAACTGTGATATTGGCGAACGCGTGGTTATCGCCGCGCAAACCGGAATCAGCGGCAGTGTGATTATTGAAGATGACGTAGTGATTGGTGGGCAGGTTGGCTTCGGGGATCACATACGCGTGTTGAGCGGCGCAGTGATTGGCTCGAAAGCGGGTGTGCTTCCCGGCAAGATTGTCCGGCCGGGTGTGTGGTGGGGAATTCCGATCCAACCGCTCGATGAGTACAAGCGCTTAAACGCGCACGTTGGCCGAGTGCCGCAAATGAGGGAAGAGATCAAGGAATTAAAAAAACGGTTGGAAGAACTTAAGAAAAGTTCAGATTGAGTGACCTGCCTTCGCGGTTTGTCTCAGACTATTCCTTCACTCCTCAGTCCCACCTGCTACAAGTTTTTCGGCAACCGTAACAACTCACTGTTTACAACTTTACCTCAACCAGCCTGTGTAGCAGGCGGCAGAGATAAAGATATGTCATACACAAATCTCCTCTATCACGTCGTGTACGCTACAAAAGAACGCGCCCCGCTAATTACCAACGCGTTGAAGTCGAGATTGCATGAATATCTCGGCGGCATTGTGCATGGTTTGGGATGCACTCCGATTGAGATC
>DASWDX010000526.1:0-4849 GCA_036395055.1 Pyrinomonadaceae bacterium
GAAATGCAGCTCGGGGCGAAACTCCTGGCGAGCAAACAATCCCAACCGAGGCAGCTCGGAATCAACAGGAGGCAGTCCGCAGACAACAGATGGCGGACCTTGCGGCCAAGGCGGCCCAGGGAAACAGGGATGCTCGCCGGCAGATGCAACAGCTCGAGCAGGAGCAAAGAAAACAGCAACTCGAAGAGCAGCGGGCAGAGCGCGCGCTACAACAAACGCAAAGGGAGCAACAGAGACAACAAGCACAGGGTGAGCGAGTAGGAAGGCGCGCTCAACAGCCGGTGCAGCGAGATGTTCCGCGGCCGGAACCGCAACGTGTACCGCAGCAGATTGAACGGAGGCAGCAACCGGCGCGGCAGCAGGTGACGCGACCAACGCGGCCGGAGCCTCCGCGCCAACAGGTACAGCAACAAGCACCAGCGCGGCAGCAGATGACGCGACCAACGCGGCCGGAGCCTCCGCGCCAACAGGTACAGCAGCAACAAGCACCGGCGCGGCAGCAGGTGACGCGACCAACGCGACCGGAGCCTCCGCGCCAACAGGTGCAGCCGCAAGCACCGGCGCGGCAGCAGGTGCAGCAACAGCAACCCGCGCCGGCGGCGAAAGAGAAACCTGGACCACCGGCGCAGCCTGCAGCGCAACCGCAGGGCGGTGGGAAGGGCAAAGGCAAGAAGCCGTAGCGTAGCCGGGGAGATGTCCAGAGCGACCGAGTGGGATCTGACTAGTTAGTCTGGCCGTTACTCGGTCGTTCTGTTTTGAATGGTGCGCTTGGGACGTTGACTTCAGCGATTCCTGGATCCTGTCGCTACCGCCGATTCTGATTTGTGTGGCGCGTCGCACCAAACCCAGAAACTCTATCATCATGGGTCGACGAATACGGAACCGGGGAGCGGTTGCGACCGCCTAATCTTCGAGATACTTCACTTCTAGCTATCAAAGAACAAATTTGGCTGAGTTTTGAGAAGTCCTAACCTGGAACAGATCAGCGCCTGAGTATAGGTGCCCTAAATTCGGCACTTGCCGGTTATAATCAAACCTATGGAGGCAGGCAGTTTATGGCAACATGCGCTGATAAACTTGCGTTGGAAATTCGCTCATGGCCGGATTTAGAAAAGCTGCGTTTGGTCGATGCCATTCTCTCTGATCTGGAAAAGCCAGATCCAGAGATCGATGGCATTTGGGCTGAGGAAGCTAAGAAGCGGTGGGCGGCCTATAAGGCGGTCGAATTCCCACGGTGACTTACGAAGACGTGATGTCCAAGTATCGCCGACGATGAATATCAGGTTCCTCAGTTGTAAGCACTCAATCCAAGACTCTTATTCTAACCTCCTCGCCATTCGTGCGAATCTCTGGGACGTACATCGCGTGTCCGAGAACCGGGAGCGCGTGAAAGGCGCCTGGGCTTTCAGCACGCATTTCATAACTCAATTGCCAAACTCCCTCGGGAAGATGATCGATGAACAGCGCGACTTTGCGGTCGCGCAGTTCCTGATAGACCCAGCGCGTGCGGCCGGTAAAGTTATTTGTTGATTTGAAATTCATGAGTGACGACTTGCTGCCACGAGCTGCAGGCAGGACACCTGCGCTCCCAGGCGTAAGGGCGCCGGATTTGATTTCGCGGACGTAGAGGTTTTCCCCGCTGCGAAGCTGCACAGCTTCGAGACCCGCGGCCTTTAAGTCTTCGAACAGAAGATATTCGTAGTTGTTCTTTGCCTCGATCGTGATCACAGCCTCCATTTGCTCGCCGCTCTTTACCGTGTCGCCATCATTTAGCGGCACACGCTCGGAAACGAAGCCTTTGAGCAACGTCGGATGATTTATGAGTTTGAAATACTGGCGACGAACAAAGATTTCATTTCCCGCAGCGGCGATCGGTTCCTCAAGACTGAAAAACTTTGCCTGTGCCGAGAAATAGAGCGGCCCGTCGCCACTCGTCCGTCGAATAGTGATCTCATTTGCGCCATCACGAATAACTTCGCGCGGAATTTCAAACTTGCTGGGGGCGCCAAACGCGTCTGTCCCGGTTATCTGTTTGGTTGCGATGGAAGTTTCATTTACGAGCAGTTCGTAAGTGAGTTGCGGTTGTAGTTCTTTGCTGGTGCGCAGGTAGTCGTTGAGCGTAAGGACAACGATGGCTGTATCGCGAGTGTTGCTCCATTGCGCGCCACGGCGGTTTTTGATCAGCCAATTGGGTTTGCTGTAGACATCGTTGGCTCGCGCGTATGAGCCGGCAGCATAAAACTGTTCCGCGTCAGACTTCAATTTTGCGTAATCGTTCTGTTGCGCTGCGCCGGGTAGCAGGTAGAGAAAGCCGAAAAGAGTGATCGAGATGATTGTTTTCATGGTCAGGTCTTCGGTGTTTTTCGTTGAACCGGATGATTTTCAAAGTTTGCCAGGAAGGCTAACCCCGGGGTGACGTTGCGTTTGTTAGACCTGCGCGTCACATCCGGGAGTTGCCCGCTGTGCCAATAGATGAACGAGGGAATCGGATAGGACTTGCGCGAGGATGGATTCAGAGAAGCTCTATGAGGCACTAGAACAGAAGAGATCTCACACCAAGTAACGCTCTATGTTGAGTGGCCGTGGAAGACTCCCAAAATATCTATATTGTTGTCTGGTTTGACTAGGTAGGCTATCCGGAAGTGACCGTAATGAAGAATCCGGATTTCCCGGCGATCGACGGATTGGTACTTGTGCCCGATGCCGGGATGGTTTGTGAGTAATTGCGCTTTTAGAAAAATACCCTGAACTGAGTTTATCTCAGCCAAGTGTTTATCCGCCGCTCGATCTCTTCGTTCGTAATAGTGCGGCCCTCATCGGAGTCCTTAAGTCCCCGTTGGACCATCAAGTCGAACGCAAGCTCACGGACGATTTCATCGTATGAGCTATCGTCGGGCTGCTTCTGTACAATTTCGGTGATCAGTTCTTTTGCTGTAGACATCGTGATCTCCAGTAGGGATTTTATATCAACAGTGGATGTCGGAAAAGACCTGCAAAACGATCAGCGATCTACCAGTCTTCCTGGGCGATGTATTTGAGCACGGATTTGATGGAAGCGATTGAGTAATTGCCGTCGGACTTTTTGAAGGGAATGTGACGATAGCGTCCCAGTGACATCTTGTTGAGAGCCTCGGCCACAGAGTCCTTCTCCTGAAGTGTTTCGGGATTGGGGCTCATCAATTCTTTGACAGTTACCTCCGCCGCGTTCGACAAAATTGAGCTTGGCGGACCCGCAGTCATCCACAGCAGCACGTCGTGCTCAGTGAAGATGCCGATCAGTCTGGTACCGTCCAGCACAAGTGCGCAGCCGGAGTTGGAATCTTTCATGAGCCGCGCGACTTCAAGCGCGGGCGTGTCGGGCGCGACGCAGATCGGATCGTCCCGGTCAAGCTGACTTAAATTGTCTTCCATCACAGAACGCGCGAGGCCCTCAGACGCATCCGCACTCGGGATGTCGAGCTGTCGAAAAGGGGCGAGACAATTCTCGCAGCGGTCGATACCGTCGATGTTTTCGTGACCACAGGAAGGGCAATTCATGCGCTAAGACCTCGTTATTTTGCGCCCGATTCTACTCCTTAGGTAACAAAGGACAAAACAAAAAACATGTGGCGGCAGCGGCAGTGAGCAGGTGGAAATAACCTCAAGTGACCACCTCAAGTTTTCCTCAAGGATTGCTCAACCCTTCCTGTCTATCCTGTAAGCGTAGAAACAGCCATCGCCGTTTTAATGAAAACCGCTGCTCAATATAGTGACGGTTTAGCTGGTAACGCTGTAAGTAGCGAAGAGACTGAGCTCTTGGGGCGGAGGGACAGGGGCAAAAGGTAAGGCGTAAAGGAGCGGGGCATTCGCTCACTTCCCTTTGCCTTCACCTCTGACCCTTCTCCCCAGGAATAATTCGACAGAAACAGTCAAGGAAACGGGCAGAGATAAGAAATAAAGGGGTAAGGGGGAAGGGTAAGGGGTAAGGGGGAAACGGTCAGGGTGCGATTACCTGTTCCCCTTTTAACCTTTACCCTTTACCCTTCCTACTGCTTCTTTGAGATGGTCATTCGACGACCCAGGTGTCACCGCTGTTGATTAGTTTTTCCAAACTGCCTGGGCCAAACTTAGCGATGGCAGCATCGATCTGGCCAGCCATCATGTCTTCGTAAGTCGGACGCTCAACCGCGCGGAAAATTCCTACCGGCTGCGGGAAGTCTGGGTGCTCCATTCGTGCGAGCATGAAAGCCACCGATGGATCTTTCAGGTAAATGTCGTGCACCAGCAAATCATTTTCCGTAGTGCCATTCTCGCCGATGGTCACCACTTCCGGGTGAGCACCGTTCATGCGAATCCCTTTGTTTCGATCCTTGCCGAAGATCATCGGCTTACCGTGTTCGAGATAAAGGACGCGATCAGTTCTTACACTTCGTTCGGCAAATGAATCGAAGGCGTGGTCGTTAAAGATGTTGCAGTTTTGGTAGACCTCGATAAACGAAATACCTTTGTGTCGGGCCGCAGCTTCGACCACTGACCCAAGATGCTTGACATCGATATCGATGGAGCGTGCCACGAAAGTCGACTCGCTGGCGATAGCGAGCGAGAGCGGATTGATCGGATAGTCTATCGTTCCCATTGGAGTCGATTTTGTCTTCTTGCCAAACTCCGAGGTCGGGCTGTACTGGCCTTTGGTCAAACCATAAATGCGATTATTGAAAAGTATGTAGTTGACGTCGAGGTTGCGGCGAATCGCATGCATGAAATGGTTGCCGCCAATTGAGAGCGCGTCGCCGTCGCCGGTAATGACCCAGACGCTCAACTCCGGATTCGCACACTTAATGCCGGTCGCAATCGCAGGCGCGCGTCCATG
>DASWDX010000527.1:0-14797 GCA_036395055.1 Pyrinomonadaceae bacterium
CTCATTTCAGCTTTTCGTATTCCTTCTTCGCCTCAAGTAGTACCGGAATATCTCCGTCGGCATCTTTCCACAACGCGAAGAAGTCTTCATAAGCTTTGCGCGCTTTCGCCGCATCGCCCTGCAGCGTTGCTGCCCGTGCCAGTCCGAGATGCGCAAGCGGATAGAGCGCCGACATCGGAGCCAAGCTTCGACCCGCAACAATCTTCTGGAACTCAACCGCTGCTTCTGAACCTTTGCCGAGTTTCAGATTGGCCAACCCGCGCACATACTGCGGCCAGAACTCTCCGGCGGCTTCATAGCGGCTTGCAGCCTGCAGTTCTGTAAGCGCCTGTGCGGCGTTGTTATGATGGAGTTCCAATGCCGCCCGGATCGGAGGTAGCCAAATGCCGTTAACGATCGTGAATTGCGGATACTGCTTCGCCAATTCATCCACGAGCGACTGTGCTTGACTGACTTCGCCACACAACGCCAACGCGAGGCTGCTACGCGTCAGAGACACTTGATTGTGTTCGAACGAGAGCGCCTGCGCCGTTGCCGACTTGGTTTGCGCGCACTGACCGAAAGCAGCGGCACGCAACGCTTCTTCAGCTGCATACTGCGCGGCCACTTCTTTCGCGTTGTTGTGCGCAGCGAGATCAATCGAGCGGCGCGAGAAATCCTGCGCCAGTCGCCACCGGCCGGCAAAGGACGCTGAGTTAGTTTGCCAATCGAGTGCTATGTACTCATTCTGCTTCCCGCCCAGAGACTCAACTTCGTGCTTCATCGTCGCCGCATCACCCCGAATAAAGGCGATGTTATAAATCCAGGTGTGCAGGTGCTCGCTATCGAGCTTCAACTGCTGAAATGCCCGATTAAGAACTGCTAGGGATTCATCGTAACGATTGAGCCGCATGAGCGCGCGGGCCAGGTTTCCATGCGGGGCGACCGTGTGGGGGTTTATGCGAATGGCTTCACCGGCTTCTTCGGCGGATTTCTCCCATTGTCCAATCCGGTCATAAGCGACAGAAAGGTTAATGTACGGCCTCTCATCACGCGGGTAGGTCTGCTTATATAGCTCCAGCACTTCAATATACTTTTCTAATTCTCCAGTGACATAGAAGTAGTAGAAGGAAGAAATGCGGAGCTTCTCAATTTCGCTCACCCGGTCGCGCAATGGATACGCTTTGGCCGCATTTTCCGCCGCCAGCTTGGGCTGCCCGGTGTTGGCGTAACAGACTGCCAATCCGCTGTAGGCGGAGGCGAAGTTGGGGTCCAACTCCAGCGCGTGTTTATAATGCTCCATGGCCTCTAGCCATTTGCCACGGCTCGATTGGTCGGACGCTAATGAATAGGCTTTGAGCGCTTCTAACGCTGAGGTCGTGACTTCAAGCGGCGCATCGAATCTCTGGAGTGAGCTGAGCGATTCACCCAGCTTCTCGCGCAAGTTGATCGCAGTTAGACTGAGGGTCTTGAGCACCTGCTCCTTGCTTTCGGCTTCGGCCTGTTCTCTCGCCAGAACTTCACCGCTCTGGCTGTTCAGAGCTTCCAGCGTGAGCACGTAGTGACTACCGAGAGAAGCAATCGAGCCGGTGATCAAGGCCTTCAGGCCCTGCCGCTGGCAGATCTCTCGCCCGACCTCCGCGGTCACCCGCTCATCCGGTGAGCGGCCCATTAGGCGCAACGTCTGCCGCACGCGTGTGTCGGAAAAGAGGTTCAAGAACGGAGACTGCCCGAGCTGCACGGCAAGCCCCTGTTTTAACGTGCCATCAAAGACGCTATCGCCGGTGGTGTTGACGATATCCGCAAGCAGGATCGTGTCTTTGTCCGTTAAGGCAGCTGTGCGGCGAGCAATGAGGAAATAACCCACGGTCGCCAAAGCCAGCGCAAACACTACTGCCCCCGTGACTGCAAAGCCTTTCTTATGCTGCTTAATCTCGCTGACGATGTACTCGGCGCTCGTTACTTGATGAGTAACTTCGCTGCTTGCTGTGGCGACGGCCATTTCTTGTGAGGTAGGAGGTGGGTAAGCGCCGGTGTGTGCGGCACCGCTGCCCGACGTTCTGAACTCTGGAGGAACGGTGCGCTCGATCTCTGACTCCAAGTCAAGTTGGCGTTTAAGTCTTTTCAAATCGACCAGAAGGTCTCTCGCTGTTTGATAACGCTCTTCGAGATCTTTCGTCAGTGCCTTAGTGACGATGCGTTCGAGTTCCGGCGGCGCTTCCCGATCGTAACGTGCCAGCGGTGGAGGTTCTTTATTCAGTATGAGCCCGATGACTTCACTCGGTGTCTCAGCTTCGAAGGGAACGTGCCCTGCAACCATCTCGTAGATGACTACGCCCAGACTCCATAAATCGGTGCGGGCGTCAACGCGCTTCCCCTTCGCTTGTTCCGGCGACATGTAATACGACGTGCCTAAGACTGTGCCTGCACCTGTGTCGACCAGAGCCTTTGTCGGCGCTTCGGTGTCAGTGGGCGAGCCTTCGGGCTGGGTAAGCTTGGCCAGTCCGAAATCCAACACCTTGATATAGCCATCACGCCTCACCATGATGTTCTCGGGTTTGATATCTCGATGAATGATGCCGGCCGCATGCGCCGCAGCCAGTGCGCCCGCCGCTTGAATGGCGATCTCGAGTAGGTCGTTGAGCTTTAAGTGCTCGTGCTTCATCCGCTGGCGCAGCGTCTCTCCGTCAATAAATTCAGTCACGATGAAGTGACGTGAGTCGATTTCATTAATCTCATAGATCGTTATGATGTTGGGATGATTGAGCGCGGACGCAGCCTTAGCTTCCTGTACAAAGCGACGCATGCGTTCCTGATTCGACGCGACTTCAGCAGGTAGAATTTTCAGCGCCACTTTGCGATCCAGTTTCTTGTCTTGCGCGAGATAGACTTCACCCATGCCACCCGCGCCGATCTTGCGGACAATCGAGTAATGGGCGAGCATCTTGTTGGGGGACATCGTTTCGCTCAATGGCTTATGAACTCTTTTGGGCCAAAAGAAAATCGTTAGAAGGTAGGCGACGTTCGCAATCCGTTAAGTGGTACTACTTGATGCCGCAACGTTACCCGTACGTCGATAATGCTTTGTATATTAGTTCAAGAAGTAATTGGAAGGCTAGCGTCCTGTTGGTTGTGTTTTGTAGTAGTCGTAGACGCTTCGACATCGTCGAAGAACGGTAGCCTGGCTAGGTTTGAGGGGTTCCTTACGGTAAAGGGAAATGGGGCTAAGATGGTGGCGGTACGTGTTGATACGAAACCAGACGAAGTGACACTTTGACGACCGCTAGGCGCGTAAATACTGGTTCATATCGTTTCGTAAGACTCAGTAATGCCGCTTTCACCGGACTTAAAATCCGTTGGCCGTAAGGTCGTGCGGGTTCGACTGCCGCCCTCGGCACCAATCATTTCAATAACTTACAAAGACTCATCATTTGAGTCTGAATTTCGCAACGGAGTAAAATCCGTTGCGCAGCTTATTTCGATTGAATTTGTTGAGGACATCGTCGATTCGTAGTCGGTGGTAAGCCCCTCATCGATCTGGGCTCACAAGATGAAGTCTCTCTTTTGAATATCACGGGTACGAACGAAGAGCTTGAGATTCTTCGCGCTAGCCGTCCTTTGCCGGAAGAATTCGAGCGCCCGTGCGGATCAGGTCGTCCCGCTTCTAAGTCTCTAAATGTCGATTCCGGAAACAACATCTGCCGAAGGTTTAGAACGCTATGTGGGCGGAAAGTGTTTGTTCCACGGTCGCGGCGAGGCATGGCGAGACATTAAAGCGTGGATCGTGGCGCTGCCGCCTGAAGGCGATACGTTGTACCTTCCCTCAGTAAGCGAACCATTCCTCGCATGGACCACTTCGGGTGAAGTTGATTTTCAGGAGCGGGAATACAAACGGCCTTGGATCGCAAATCGGCTTAGGAAAGGTTCTTTCTTCCTCACCTCGGGAGGCGCTCCCTACGATGTTCGCTGGAAAGTGGTGACCTCGGAACCGTTTCAATCCATGCTGGTGTTTGTCGAGCTGCCGGTTCTTCAGCGCGCGTTGGAAGAGGTCTTCGGAGCAGATGCAGATAGGGCGCAATTGCGAGACGCTTCAGCATTCACCGACGTTGCGTTGAATTCGTTGATGGAGAGATTACGCGATGAGCTGATGCGCCCACAGGCTAGTCCACTTTTCGTGCAGGGCATCGCTCAGGCCATCGCTATCCATCTTGCTCGAAACTACGCCGAAACGATGGAAGAGCCGCATAGCAGTAGTCCGTCACTACCTGGCTACAAGCTTCGGCAGATGACGGACTGGATCGCTGAACACGTCGCTGAAAACCTCAACCTTGATAGGCTGGCGGCTGAAGCAGGTTTGAGCAAGTTTCACTTTCATCGCCTATTCAAGAGTGCCACGGGCATCTCACCTGCGCGCTATCAGATTGATCTGCGGATGAACCTCGCGCGAAAACTGCTTCGCGAAACGAAGAAGAGCGTAGTGGATGTTGCGCTTGATGTTGGTTACACAAACCCCAGCCATTTCGCACAGCTCTTCCGCAGAGAGACCGGCTTGTCCCCGAGCGATTACCGCCGGCAGCGTTAACCACGCTCCGCTGCGATTTCAGAAAAACCCATCCTTTCAAGGAATCTCGCACCTTTCTGCGACGATTCACGAGCATTCTTGTGCCGTCCTCCAATCCGCGTTTCGAGCAATATCGCGACAGGTCGAGCAAGAATACCTGCGAACGGCCACACCCATGCGAAGTAAAATCACTCCTACCTTTAACGCAGATAGGAGTCAAAAACATGCAGAAGCGCAAGCTTGGAAATAGCAACTTGGAAGTTTCGGCTCTTGGTCTCGGCTGTATGGGAATGAGCTTTGGCTATGGTCCGGCTGGAGATAAACAGGAGATGATCTCGCTGATTCGTTCAGCCGTCGAACGCGGTGTAACATTTTTCGATACCGCTGAAGTTTACGGACCGTTCACGAACGAAGAGCTTGTGGGCGAATCTCTTTCTCCCTGCCGTGACCAAGTGGTGATTGCCACCAAATTCGGATTCAAACCTCCTCCCACCGACCCATCGAAGTGGACTGAGTTGGACAGCCGGCCAGAACACATCAAACAAGTTGCTGAAGCCTCGCTGAAGCGACTTAAGGTCGAAACCATCGATCTGTTTTATCAACACCGCGTTGACTCCAACGTGCCGATCGAAGACGTAGCAGGAGCCGTGAAAGACTTGATCCAGGAAGGTAAGGTAAAGCACTTCGGTCTCTCCGAAGCAGGAGTGCAGACCGTCCGTCGTGCACATGCTGTCCAGCCAGTCACTGCTCTTCAGAGCGAGTACTCATTGTGGTGGAGACGCCCCGAACAAGAAGTGTTGCCCACCCTTGAAGAACTCGGGATCGGGTTCGTTCCATTTAGCCCGCTTGGTAAAGGTTTCCTCACGGGAAAGATCAACGAAAACACTACGTTCGACAGTTCCGACTTCCGCAACATCGTTCCTCGCTTTACGCCAGAAGCGCGAAAGGCGAATCAGGCTTTGGTTGATTTGCTTAGCAAGGTTGCAAAACGGAAAAACGCGACCTCTGCTCAAATAGCCCTCGCCTGGCTGCTTGCCCAGAAGCCTTGGATCGTTCCGATTCCAGGCACAACGAAGCTGAACCGCTTGGAGGAAAACGTCGGAGCAGCTGAAATTGAACTTACGTCCGACGATCTCCGTGAGATCGATAACGCCGCCTCAAAGATCACAGTGCATGGGGCTCGTTATCCCGAACACTTGGAGCGAAGAACTGGTCTCTGAGCTACGTTCTACGGTGCATTCCGTAACGACCACAAGGACGGCGGAGCATTGAAAGGTAGGGACTGCATGCGAGTTGGCATTCTCGGTTCAGGGTTGATGGGCGGCAAGCTCGGAACGATCTTCGCGCGTGCCGGACATGAGGTCGTATTCACCTATGCGCGCAGCAACGAGAAGCTGAAGAAGCTCGCGCGTGAGGCTCATGGGAGCGCGCGGGCGGGCACACCGAGTGAGGCTGCGCAGGAAGCGGACGCGCTATTGCTCGCAGTGCACTGGTCGCGAATAGAGGACGTGCTGAATCAGACAGGCGATTTGTCGGGCAAGGTGGTCGTAACCTGCTCCCTTCCGATGAATGATGACAACACCGACCTCGTTGTGGCCCACATCTCGTCGGGCGCGGAGGAACTTGCCAGGATGATTCCGAAGGCTCGAGTCGTCTCCGCTTTCAACACTGTGCCAAGCGAAGTGCTTTTTGGCGTAAACCAATCCAAAAGCAAGAGCCGCCGACTGAGTCTGGTGTACTGCGGCGACGACAAGGGCAGCAAAGCTGTCGCCGCTGAGCTGATCCGCGATGTGGGTTTCGATCCGATGATCAATGCACGCGCGGTCTCCGCGACACTCAAGGTGATGCCGCGGTTTCATCACGAATTGGCGGAACGCTTCGCCAAGTTCAAACTGAAACTGCATCCCCAGAAAACGTTTACCAGCGCCCTTCGCGCCTTCGGTCTTAGTTTGCTCCCTATCTGTGCTCTAGAAGATATCGTGCGATTTCGACGCGATTATTAAACCGCTTTTTTGCAAGAATATGACTGATGTGACTCTCCACAGTTCTCACACTAATGTCCATTTCGCCTGCAATCTCCTTGTTGCTCAAACCGCGCGCTACAGCCGCAGCGATGCGTTCCTCAGCGTCCGTGAGCACATCATCCTGAAATGTGATAGCTGACTCGCCAAGCAGCTGAGCAATTTCGGCATGAGTTCGCTGCGTGCGGCTCATGATACCTGCGACCACGGCCAGCAACTCATCAGGCTCGAAGGGCTTCGTCAGGTAAACATCGACCCCAGAACGGAAACCTTCAATGCGATCAGACGTCTGATTTTTTGCAGTGAGGAACACGATCGGGATTAGGCCGGTCCGGGGTAAGGCACGAAGTTGACGAGTTAGCGTATATCCATCCATTCCCGGCATGCGAATGTCGCTGATCACGAGATCAGGGAGCATTTCAGCGACGCGCAAAAGCGCCTCAGCGCCGCTTCGCGCCGTCGTAACCTCGTAGCCTTCGGCGTGGAGACAAACTGCAACTGCATGCAGTAGGTCGGGTTCGTCATCGACGACAAGCAGCCGTTTAGACATTCCGACCTGCGCTTTCCATTTTAATATTTCGAGTCAATCTCGGATATTTGTTTTGTACATCCTGTTCTTCGGTTGCCAATGTGAGCAAGGGAAGTTTGACCGTAAATGTGCATCCTTGCCCTTCTCCAGCGCTATCGGCCTCGATCGTTCCTCCATGCATTTCCACTAACTCCCGTACGATTGCCAGCCCGAGGCCTAACCCACCATGCTCCCTGGAGTCGGAACTGTCCGCCTGTCGAAAAGGATCGAAAACATAAGGCAGCAGGTTTGCACTGATCCCTTGTCCCAGATCGCTGACGGTTATCCTGGCATCTGAAGCAGTCTCTTCCACTTTTATTTCAACGTGTCCCTCGGCCGGGCTGAATTTAATTGCGTTGGTGAGCAGATTCCAGAGAACCTGCTGTAAACGATCTGGATCACCCAACACGGGTTTCGCTCCGGGATCAAGCTTCGTTTCAATGACGATTTTCTTTGCATCGGCAGCAGGACGCACTACATTTATGGCTGCCTCAATAATAGGAATCAGTTTGATAGGGCGGGTATCAATGCTCAGCTTGCCGGTAGTAATGCGAGACACGTCCAATAAATCATTGATGAGTTGTGAGAGAGATTTAATGTTGCTGACGAGACTTTCCATTGCACTACTGGAAGTTTGTTTATCAAGTTTGCCGGCAGCAAGCATCCGCGCCCAAACAAGCATGGACGAGAGCGGCGTGCGGAGTTCATGTGAGACCGTAGCGAGGAACTCGTCTTTGGCACGATTCGCCCGCTGCGCCTGTTCATAGAGTCTCGCATTATCGACAGCCAATGCAGCGCGGGCTGCAACTTCTTCTATGAGTAGTAAGTCCGACGGGCTGTAAGAACGATCCGATTCAGCCAAGCTGAAAGTGATCGCGCCAAGCGTGCGACCTCGCGCGACAAGTGGCGCCACAGCCAGAGATTTAGAGCCCAGCGCGCGAAGTATTCTGAGATGCTCCTCATCATGTGCAGTTGCAACTAATAGCGCATCAGAAATGTCTGGATAGAACATGAGTTTGCCCGAGCGCATTGTCCGCATAACAGGCGCTTCGGGGTTACTGAGATTGGGCGGATATTTTTGCAGCTGAGAACCTAGTTCGCTCATCCGGGGGTCGCCACTTGCGACTTCGACACGCCGAATCGCCTTGTCTTCGTCGATAATGTCTATCAGGCAATAATCTGCAAGCTCAGGCACTGCTAGTCGCGCCACGTTTTTGAGGGTGATCTCATATTCCAGGGAACCAGAGAGTAAGTTACCCGCCTCCCACAAGAACCTGAGTCGGCGTTGCGCTTCCTCCGCCTCAGCGCGCGCCGCTTGTTCACGGATAAATTGTAGATGTTCTTCCTGCGCACGCTTCCGTTCCGTAATATCCATTGATAAAACGAGCTCGGCGCGTCGGCCAGCAAAGATCAGGGTATGTGAGACAACTTCAACATCGATGGTTGTTCCATCTTTCTTCCGGTGTCTGGCTTCTACTGAACCCAGCCCGGTGGTTACCTGGGACACTCTTTCGAGAAGCCAGGGGATATCTTCCGGAGGACGAATGTCCTTGATAGTTCTCTCCAGAAATTCTTCTCGCAGATATCCATAGTGGTGAATAGCCGCATTATTGACTGCAAGAAAGCGAAGCGTTTCAAGATCATAGACCCACATCGCGTGTGGATTGCTATCAAACAGGAGTTGGTAGCTTTGGTCGTTGTCCGGCATAACCTTCGTTATTTCGCTTTGCTCCGCGGCAGAAAAGTCTATCAGGCTAGTCACCACGCTCAATACAGATTAAACAGTTTGCGCCGCTTTAGCTCAACAGGAAAGCGGCGAGGAGTATTCTAATCCCACCGCGTTGCCGTATGCGCAACTGTTGGGCGAATCATTGCCTCGTCGCATAAACTCATTACCCGATAGCGCTGGAGATTGGGTAATACCATTTTTAATCATAGGTAGTGTCGACCTGCCATTCGCCAGTCTTCACAATTGCAGAAAGATGTAATGGTGCCACCGCGCAGCATATTTTCCATGCGGGCGCCATGTGATTCTGCTTTAGCGGAATCCGATAGCATACTCCTTGCATCCAAACACTCTCATCGGTGTAAACACGTACAAGTGGTCAGTGATAATACGGTTGTAGTTCTCCGCCTTTTTCTCTAACGTAAGATTACCCTTCGTAATTGTAGTCTGCCCCCGTACCAGTTTCCCCTGTCCGGACGTAGTTTTGAAAACCTTGTTGGTTGGACCAGCTACGCCTGCAGTTTTTTAACGGGAGGAACTTGGTCCATTAGATCTTTAGGAGGGAGGTATGCAAGGTCGGATCTCAATTTCCAAATAGATTCAAATAGGTAAAAAAGTGGAGAAGGTGCGCCGTCCAATATGAATGTGGTTCAACTGCTTGTGGAATAAATCGACAGGGGGTAAATATGTCTGAAAATCAGAAGCACGAATTTGAGAATCAAAGCTTCGTACGCCAACAAGATGCGGCGCGCGCGACGTCAAGGACTGAATCCAGTGGGATTCCACGTCAGAAACTCCTATATATTGTGATACTTCTGTTGGCGAGTGTTTCAATTTCGTTACCTGTCGTGAGCAGAAACCGCGCACGAAGCTCATCCCACGCTCAAAGCAATGCCAAGAACGAAAAATTGAGGAACTTCGATGCTCAAATCACTGCGAATGCAAATGAGCTGATCGCCGACGGCCGACAGACTTTCCGTTTCGATACCTTTGGCGATGAAGCTTTCTGGGGCGGCATGCTTCAGCTTCATAAAGCGATCGCAGGGGCTGGTCTTGGAGGGGTAGGTGCGGGAATTAGTCCGCGAGCAGCATTGGACCTCGGTCTGAAGGTCGATGTCGGTGCACTTCCCAAACCTCTGATAGATCAGTTGAAACAGGGCAGCCTCAATCTGGATAACCCCGCGACGACGTTAGCTCTGCTAAAACTTGATGCGGTCCTGGGTCTCAAAGGATTTTTTCAGGGGAACACGTTGAGTTCAGTCGGAATCACCTGCGCTCTCTGTCACTCGACAGTCGATAATTCTCTTACCTTTGGTATTGGTAATCGATTGGATGGTTGGGCAAATCGCGACCTGAATGTTGGCGCTATCACTGCAGCGGCGCCTGACCTAAGTGCTTTTGCCAACCTGCTGGGCGTCAGCCAACAGACTGTGAGAACGGTGCTAAACAGCTGGGGACCGGGCAAATTCGATGCGGAATTAATACTTGATGGCAAAGCTTTCAATCCGAGTCAGGTTACTGACGGTGTGATAACTGGCACAAACGTCCCAGGCGCAACACTGCTTCCGAATGCTTTTGGGTTAGCTGGCTTCAATCAACACACATGGACCGGCGCTTGGGGAACCACAACTTACTGGAATGCATTCGTCGCTAATCTTGAGATGCACGGTAAAGGCCGATTTTTTGATCCTCGGTTGAATGATGCAACGAAATTTCCTGTTGCCGCTGCGAATGGTTTTGCGGATCTTCCGCATATCGCTCCTGATGAAGATCTGATTACAAAGAAACTTCCAGCACTTCACTTCTATCAGCTTGCTATCCCCGCGCCAGCGCCAGACGCAGGCGAGGACTTTAACGAAGAAGCAGCGGCACGTGGCGATGAACTCTTCAGCGGCAAAGCTGGATGCAATAATTGTCACGTCGAGCCACTCTGGACCGAGCCAGGATGGAACCTACACAAACCCGTTGACATTGGAATTGATAGCTTCCAGGCAGATCGTGCCCCGGACGGCGCATATAAGACAATGAATTTGGCGGGTATATTTGTGCGCGAGAATGGCCTATTCATGCGCTCAGCAAATAAGGGTCGCTACTATCACGATGGGCGATTTGCGACTTTGCTGGACGTGATCAATCACTACAACACGAGATTTAGCCTTGGATTAACCGCACAAGAGAAACAGGATCTGGTTGAGTACTTGAAGTCACTGCCCGACCAAGAGTAGCAACAGATTTCGTTGTCAGTGACGCTTTCATTTTCGGATTCTCTGCACAGAGGATGATGCGGATACTCTTGAGCTCATCGTCCTACTATTTAATAGTCATGACTGCGAAGTGGTTACCTCGGCGAGCTCTCCTGAATCCCTTCATTTTGCTCGAACCCAACACTTCGATCTCTATCTATTAGATAATTGGCTTCCTGGTTCTTCCGGGATTGAACTCTGTAAGAAATTGAGGACGTTCGACTCGAAGACTCCGATACTCTTTTACTCCGGTGCCGCCTACGATAACGATAAGAAGCAAGCTGAGGAATGCGGCGCACAAGGGTATCTGACAAAGCCTGCGAACGGTGACGAATTGGTTGCGGAAGTGCTTCAGCTAATCTCTAATTCGAGGTTGTCCCCTAATAATTCTGCTTAGCGATAGGCCCACGGAAAAACCGATTTTTGTTGTAAATTTTTGCTGTAATCTTCTGTGCGCTGTACAAAAGAAGAGTTTGAGGTTCTCTGCCATGCGAATCCACGATCCCTGAAATACCTGATTCAAATGCGGGTGGGCGCCTGGAGATTTGAACCCAGACCCCTATCGTGTCAATTTTTCCGCCGACGTACTACGCCTTCAAGATGTACAAGGTGCATCAAGGCGCAAAGCTGATTACAATCGATCTGGCGGCGTCCGAGTATCGGATAGATCAGTCTTCGGTACCTTAGCTCAGTGCGTCGGCGTCGCGTGATGCCGAGGGGAAACTGCATCTCTCGATCGTCAACCTTGAGCCGAGTCGAACGGCTGAGGTAACAACAAGGGTTACCGGCTCCGCGATCCGGCAGGTTACGGGAGAGGTGTTGACGGCTCCCCTGATTAACGCAATGAACACGTTCGATCAGCAGAACCTCATCAAGCCAGCGCAGTTCGGCAGCTACAAGATTCAGGACTCTCAGCGAGTCTTGAGCGTGCCGCCGAAATCAGTCGTCGTGCTCGAGCTTCAGTAGGAAATACAATGACTAATCAATCGAAACTTCCGATTCAATGGTTGGCTGCGGCTGGTGTGCTTGTGTTGTCTTTGCACTCGGTGACTCAGGCAATTCGAGCCGCTGGCGGGAGGGTCGGTCAACGCGGCGAAGGTACCTCGGCAGCCGCCGACCAGCCGACGCCCCGGAACGACTCTAACTCTCAGATCGCTCATGCTCAGTTGTTGGAGAAAGCTCGCAAGGGTGGCATTGACATATATTTTGAAGGGGATTCAATCACCAGGCGCTGGGGCGCCAGCGATGATCAATACAAAGCCTTTCTGGCGAACTGGCGGCAGAATTTCTTCGGCTGGAATGCCGCTGACTTCGGCTGGGGCGGTGACACGACGCAAAACATCCTCTGGCGTCTCAAGAATGGCGAACTGGATAACGTCAATCCTAAAATCATCGTCCTAATGGCCGGCACCAACAATGTCGGCAAGCTGTCTCCTCAAGGGAGCGATGATCCGAGGGTCGCGGAAGTCACCCGCGGGATCAAGGCCATTTTGGACGTATGCCAGCAGAAGGCGCCGAACGCCACGATTGTGCTGATGGGCGTGACGCCGCGCAACGACAATTTGGCCGTGATGCCGATCATTAACCAGATCAACGACAACATCGCGAGGTTCGCCAACGGCAAAAAGATCAAGTACTTGAACATCAACGACAGGCTGGCTGATAAAGGCGGCAAGTTGTTCGAGGGCATGGCCAATCGTGACGGGCTGCATCTGGACGTTAAAGGTTACCAGGTGTGGGCTAACGCCCTGAAGCCGATCTTCGCCGATTTGCTGGGGCCGCCCGCGAAAGAAGATCACGCACCACCGCCTACTGGAGACCCGAGCGCCAGAAAGATTTCTGCCAGTTCCCGCCAGTCAGAGGTTCGGCGATAGAGTTTGAGAGCTTCAACGGCGAATGCCTCATCGCCGGCCGTGATGTTCTGACCACGGATGAGGGCAATCGAAATAGCTGACTCCCGGAGTGAGAAATGCTGTCAATGTCTGGATAAGCAACATTGGCTTCGCGAAAGGTAATACGCAGACATGAAGTTACATGGGCTTTGGCGCAAACAAAGAGTCATTACTCTCGTTATCTCAGGCGCCATCTTAGTAGCCTCCTTGCTGCCCGTTCGTGGCGCGCAGCAATATCGAACCCCATACCTGCGTCAACACGGGACTGCTACACAACTTGTCGTTGACGATAAACCCTTTCTCGTTCTTGCAGGCGAATTGGGCAACTCCACGTCCTCCAGCCTGGAGTACATGCGGCCCATCTGGCCGAAACTCGCCTCGCTAAATCTCAATACAGTTCTTATTCCCGTCTACTGGGAGCTTATGGAACCGGCCGAAGGAAAGTTCGACTTTACTTTGGTGGATGGCTTAATCCAGGAAGCTCGTAAACACAAACTTCGTCTCGTACCGTTGTGGTTTGCGTCCTGGAAGAACAGCATGTCGTGCTATGCCCCGGCTTGGGTAAAAACAAATCAACAGCGCTTCCCTCGCTCGCAAGACAAGGCTGGGAAGGGCATAGAGATTCTTTCGCCCTTTAGCAAAGAAAACCTCGACGCCGACTCGCGTGCTTTCGCGGCGTTCATGCGTCACTTGCGCGAAGTGGATGGCAACGATCACACGGTCATCATGGTGCAAGTGGAAAACGAGATTGGAATGATCCCGGATTCACGTGACCGCAGCGACATCGCGGACAAGCTTTTCAGTCAGCCTGTACCCGACGAGTTGATGAACTATTTGCAGCAGCACAAGGATAACCTTATTGCCGAATTCCGAGCGGTATGGGCTGCAAACGGTTTTAAGATCCACGGCAGTTGGGAGGAAGTCTTTGGCAAGGGATCAGGAACAGATGAAATTTTTATGGCTTGGCACTTTGCGCGTTACGTAAATCGAGTTGCCGAACTCGGTAAAGCCGAATACGCGCTGCCCATGTTTGTCAACGCGGCGCTGATTCGCCCAGGATACCAACCGGGACAGTATCCGAGCGCGGGTCCCTTGTTTCATATCATGGACGTTTGGCGCGCCGGGGCTCCAAAAGTTGATTTCTTATCTCCAGATATCTACTTCTCAAGTTTTGCAGAGTGGTGCCGAAAATTTCACCGTTCGGGCAATCCGCTGTTTGTACCCGAAATTGCTCCTTCTACACTCAACTCGGTTCAGGCGTTTTATGCGATAGGTCAGCATGATGCGATTGGCTTTAGCCCATTCAGTATAGAGTCTTTGGATGAGGCTACAGGCAAATCACTGATGGATAGTTACGACGCAATAGGACAACTCGCGCCGCTGATTCTTGAGTCCCAGGGCAAGGGTTTAATGGCAGGCTTGCTGCCTGAAGGCCCCGAGCAACGGTTGCCACAACAGTTGCACCTGGGTAATTACACATTAAACATCACGTATGAGCGCCCCCCTCAAGTGCCTGTCGCACAAAACCTACAGACACCTACGGTGATCTCAGGGGGTCTCGTGATCGCGATGGGACCAGATGAATTCGTCTTTGCCGGTACTGGTCTAACAGTGACCTTCGAGGCAAATACCGCGGGCGAGCCGACCGCCGGTATCCTTTCAGTTCAGGAAGGTAAATACGCGAATGGGCGATGGGTTTCGAGCCGTTGGCTAAACGGTGATCAGACAAATCAAGGGCGTCATCTGCGGCTCGCATCGGATAGATTCAGCATCCAACGGGTAAGGCTTTACCGTTATCGTTGAGATT
>DASWDX010000528.1:0-4819 GCA_036395055.1 Pyrinomonadaceae bacterium
TGACAGGCTGCATGGTTATTATGCGTTTCAGCGTGACCAGCGCGGAGAGCCTACATTGCAGGGCAACAATGTTCCGGACTTTGGCGATACTCGCCGGTCACACCGGCAGATATTTACATTAAATGAAACGCACACGTTTGGCTCCGCTCTCGTTAATGAAGCGCGGTTCGGTTTCAACCGCATCCATATCACGTTTAGCCCAAACGCAAAGCTGAATCCACTCAATTTCGACATCCACGATGGCGTTACTGAGCCGATTGGGTTGCCGCAGATTAGCGTTGGCGGTGGCGGCATCAATCTGGGCGGACCGGCTGGCTTTCCCCAGGGACGTTCCGACACGACTTTTGTGGTCTCGGATACTCTCAGCTATCTGCGCGGCAACCATTCCCTGAAGTTCGGCGGCGAATGGCGACGCTTCTACAACAACAACACCAACAGGGACACCGGCTCGTTCAATTTTGCTAGTACGGCAACTTTTTTGGCGGGAAACGCCAACGGATTCAACGTCACGCTGGGTGATGTTTCGACCGCAATCGCTCAGGGGGCATTGGGCCTGTTCGTGCAGGACAATTACAAAATGCGGTCGAATCTGACACTTGAGCTCGGTTTGCGCTGGGACTGGCTAATGTCCCCGACCGAACGATTTAACCGTTTTGTCGACTATATTCCTGAGATTAACTCCCTTGTGCAGGTAAACAATGGGATCGCCCCCGTGTATCACACCAACTGGAAAAATTTCCAGCCGCGCCTCGGCTTCGCCTGGGATCCTTTTAAAGACGGCAAGACTTCCGTACGCGGAGCCTATGCGATTCTTACCGATCAGCCCGTCACAAATCTCGTAACCGGTAATGCCTCGAATCCGCCGTTCGCCAGTGCGGTTGCGCTGCCGAATACTGTACCAACGGTGCACCTGTTCGACGCAATAGATGTAGCGCGCCCGGGCGCTACCATCTCTCCCAGTTCTTCAGATCCAGACTTCAACAATGCCTACGTTCAGTCGTGGAATTTGAACGTGCAGCGTGAAGTTAGACCGGGGATGGCACTCACTGTCGGATACTTTGGATCAAAAGGAACTCACTTGCGACTTACGCGCAACCTGAATCAGACATTTCTGAATTCAGCGCTGGTTGCGACCCGTCCTTTTCCAACTCTGTCCTCAAGCAGCCCAATAAAGCCGAACACGCCGTTGTTGAACATCACGTTTCGCGAAGGAACAGGGGTGTCAAACTACAATGCGTTCTGGGTAACGGCAACTAAGCGGCTGTCGCGTGGGTTTCAGTTTAACGCTTCGTACACGTGGTCGAAGTCAATTGACTACAATTCGCAAAGTTCTCAAGGCGTGACCCTGCAAGACAGCTTTAACCTGCGTGGGGATCGTGGCCTGTCAGACTTCGATGCCCGCCA
Organism: Pyrinomonadaceae bacterium; assembly: GCA_036395055.1. GTDB lineage: Bacteria > Acidobacteriota > Blastocatellia > Pyrinomonadales > Pyrinomonadaceae > PSRF01. The sequence goes on from DASWDX010000528.1 coordinate 1,405, forward strand.
CCGATTTGTGGTAAACGGACTCTATGAACTGCCATTCCATGGAAAGCAACTGGTGAGTGGTTGGCAGCTTTCGTTTATCACTCAATCACAGAGTGGAAATCCGGTGACGCTGCTAGCCGGAAACGCTGGAGCGATTGGAGCAATTCCAGCCGCGAACGCTAATTCTTTGACGGGCCTCGCCACCTTGCGTCCCGACGCCGCGGGAGCGATCACGATATTGCCAACTGCTGCCCCGGGTGTGATTGGCGTTCAATGGTTCCCAAATCTGGTGTGCGATCCACGACCTGGCGGTTCATGTCCGGCAGGCTCTGTGGCCACGCTGCCCATCGCCTTTATTGGCGGTAAGAGCATCTTCCATTTCGGCAACCTCGGACGTAACGTCGTGATTGGCCCGAGGTTTAACAACACCGATTTCTCAGTTATCAAGCGCACGAAGATCGGTGAGAACCAACTCATTGAATTCCGCGCGGAGTTCTTTGATCTCTTTAACCATGCCAACTTTGGTCAACCCGGTCGCGTCGCGCAGCTCGGCAGCACATCGTTTGGCGTAATTACTAACACACGTTTTCCCACCGGCGACTCAGGATCGTCACGCCAGGTGCAGTTTGCCTTGAAGTACAAATTCTAGGAGGCGAATCAGTCCGGTTTATCCGCGCACCGGCCATTAATGACGGGTGCTTTTTTCAAGGCTATCGCACGTTGCCTTCGGAGATGTTCGCGTTCCGCTCCAAAAGTGCATTAGCCACTTTCTGCGCTATCTCCTCAATGCTCTCGTTTTCATAAACGGGAATTCTCTCGTCTGCCAACTCGTAAACGGGACGGCGCGCTACGTAGAGTGCTTCCGCGACCTCACGCGATCGTGCCAGCGGCCGTGCTTCATGGCTGGCCTCAATTCTTTTCCAGCATAAATCAAAGGATGAGTCCAACCAGACAGCCAATGCTTTGTGCTCTGCGATCAGCTGGCGATTCTCTGCTATCGTCCAGCCTCCGCCGCCGATGGCAATAACACAGTCAGTCGCTTCAAGCAGCACTTCACGCAAGGTTTGCGTTTCGACCTTGCGAAACCTTTGTTCTCCCTCTTGCTCAATAATTTCTCGAGGGCTTCGCTTTTCTCGCTGAGTGATCAGATTATCCAAATCGATCGCGCGTCGGTTGAGCTTGCGGGCAAGGCTCCAGGCAACGGTCGTCTTCCCTGTGCCCATGAAGCCAATGATTATGATTTGCTGATTGGTCATAACCGAGCGTCGGCCATCTGGTTTGAAATGCTCTTATCATCTTTTCATAACTATTGAGGCAAGCGAAACTCTCCGAGATCGCGGTAGGACTGCCAGTTACCCGACAGCCCCCGCACAGATCCCGGCGTGCAGTTTTCCCGCACCGGGCTCTTCGGTGATACTCGCCTCCGCAGGAAGGCCTACCGATAGACAGGTGTGGCCCGCGCAGCGATACGTGGTCGGGCGAGGGCGAAGTGCCGAATAAGTTCGTCATAGCCAGTCCAGTTATAACTCTGGCGCTGACTGCGACGGTTCAGCCACTTCAGATGTAACCTTTGCACCTGACGGAAGAACTTGTCCAAGCTCTCATAGTTGCCACGCACTCCGTAGTAGTTGTAATACCCGCGGAGCTTGGCATTCAGCAGTTGGAACTGTTCCGCTACCCGGCGATGGCGATTCTTCTTACACCATTCGGCTACTCGTTTGATTGAGCTGCGAAACTTCTTTCGTGAGGTGCGCCGCTGCACCCGTGCTTGTCCCTTGCGGTCAGTGCCCCAACGAAATTCGAAACCCAGAAAGTCAAAACTGGTTTCCCCGCGGCGGTGACGACTAAACGGTATTACCCTTGTCTTCTCCGCTGCCAGTTCCAGTCCGAACTTCCGCAAACGCTCTGCCAACTCGCCATAGAAGCGTTGCGCATCTTCTTCCCGTCCGAAGCCGCAGACAAAGTCATCTGCGTATCGAATCAGGAATGCTCCGCCTCTACAGCTACGCTGGAACACTCTCTCGAACCACAAATCAAGGGCGTAGTGCAGGTACACATTCGCCAGTATCGGAGAGATGATGCCACCCTGCGGTGTTCCGCCCTCCGGTCTTAGCACCTTACCGTCTGTGTCCAGCACTCCGGCTTTCAACCACTTCTTTATCAAGCGTAGTATCGCCTGGTCATCTATCCGCTCCGCCAACATCCGCATCAACCACTCATGCGAGAGGTTGTCGAAGAAGCCTTTGATGTCCGCTTCCACGACGTGATGATAGCCCCCGAACTGCAGCTTCACCGTTAACTGGTCCACTGCATCCAAAGCTCCCACTCGTGGTCGATACCCGTAACTGTATGACAGAAAGTCCTGCTCGTAGATTGCTTCCAGCAGGCGCTTTACTGCCATCTGCAGCAGCTTGTCTTCAATGGCTGGTATCCCGAGCGGGCGCATTCGTCCTTCGCCCTTCGGAATGTAATGCCGCCTTACCAGTCTGGCCCGGTATCGCTTCCGCTTCAGTCGCTCCACCAATTGCTTGATATTCTCTTCAAGGTTTGCTTCGTATTCAGCCGCACTTACCCGGTCAACGCCTAAAGCTGCGTCTTTCCGTAGCAGTCGCCAACTGTCACGCAGCAACTCCTCGTTGAGTTCTCTGTAGAGGTTGCGAAACCGGTATCGCTTGTCACTCTTAGCCTTCTTCGCTATTCCCAACAGGGAGGTTTGCACTGTTTGCTGTTCCTTCATGCTCAGGCAGTGTTTCCTTTGCTGGCTTCGTATCCCGTCAGCCCCTTCCCCCTGTAAACGGCTCTCCCGTTCGCTGAGTACTATGAGCTGATCTGACTCCCAACTGGTCTTCAGTTCACCTTCTTTTGGTCGGCTTCACTTACCTGCCCGCGCAGGAACCTGCTGGGTCTCCCAAGTTCTCTGGTGTTTCTCTTCACACATGCCACGCTCTTGCCCGACCCCGGCAGACCCTCGACAACCTCACCCTTGCGGTTGCTCCGTTTTGGCTTCTGGTTCAGTAACACCATCGCCATCTGCTTCATTACTGTTGACGGGGCTGTATCAAGCTTCAGAGAGTGCGGTCTCTCTTACGGCCTATGTGATTCCCTGTGTACGCTTCAACCGTTTCGTTCGGCTTTGACTTATCCTCCTCACGGCTGCAACACTCGGTACGAGTGGTTGGTTAGACCTTGCTCGACTGGGACTTTCACCCAGCCAGAAACACCAAGCTTTGCTTGGCGCACTACTGATGCAGTTTGACTAGCAGCACGATTAGCGAACGCTGATCATCGTTCGTCGCAGTGACATGAGGTCAGTACCACCTCGCGGTAGCGGGTGGGTTCCGCCTGCCAGCAGGCGATTTCACGGCCGCAATGCTCGATATGCCGCTGTGTCCAATTGCGAATCTAACACCCACCCGCTACCGCGAGGTGGTACTGA
>DASWDX010000529.1:0-5549 GCA_036395055.1 Pyrinomonadaceae bacterium
ACTTGATCGAACGAAAGAAAGGCCAGGGCGTCTGGGCGGTCAAGGCCGGCCTGCGAAAACCGCCCGAGAGTAGAATCGGAGACGCCGAAGTCTACCTGTCGCTAAACGCCGATTGGGAAAAGCGGCTGCCGGAGTTTTTCCTCCGGCTGTCCGATCTGCGCAAGCAAAGAACGGAACAAACGCTCGCGTAGCCGAAAAGGAAGAGGCCGCGTCGGAAAGAACAGACACTGACGCCACGCGCGTTGGACGCTTGAATATCTTTCCAGGCGGCAAGCTAATTGAAGTTTGCGTATAAATCGGGAGGCTCCTGGGTACGCATCGCTTCCAGCGTGCAGTCTCGGATAGAGAGCCCACTACTTCTTAATGCGCCTCCTGCCGAGACTGCACGCTGGAAGCGATGCGTACCCAGGTCTTCGCCAATCAATGTGTTGATTGAACAGTTTTTTTATTTGCACAACATTGAAAGCAGATAAACCACGCTCGCGTAGCCGAAAAGGAAGAGGCGCGCCGAAAACGTAGAATGCGGTGGTCACGGGCAGAGGTTGAGGCAGAACCTATAGCGGCCCCTGGCTCGAAAAGCCAGAGGCGGGGATCAACAAGCAAGGGAAACGCGTCATCCAAACTGCCCTACCGGCGATGAGCCGGATGTCGGTTCGAATCCGACCGCGAGCATTTTATGATAGGTGACAGATTTACTACGAGGAGATGATCAATTCATGAATCTACAAACACATATCAAGCCTGACCTCTGGAAAGCGATTGAAAGTACGTACCAAAATGAGAACTATACGCACTCAATCGTTGACACTATGCACTATCTCAGCGACTTCTTGCGAGAAAAGACAGGAGTCGAGGGCGATGGAGCAAGCTTAGTTGGACAAGCATTGGGCGGGGATTCTCCAAGATTGAGGGTCAACAAACTTCAAACCGATACCGAGAAGAGCATCCAAAAGGGGCTTGAGCACTTACTTCGGGGTTTGTATATGGCAATTCGTAATCCGAGAAGCCATGAGCAATGCGAAGATTCGAAGGAAACAGCAGATTCAATCGTCTACTTCATCAATCACTTATTGATGATCCTTGATAAATCTGAAGAACCTTTTGTGTTAGACAAGTTTGCTGCGAGAGTTTTCGACCCCGCTTTTGTTAAATCTGAACGATATGCATCATTGCTAGTAGATGAGATACCAGACGGGAAAAGGATCGATACGATGATTCACATTTACAGAAACAAAACTGAAGGAGATGGTGAAAAGCTGGCCCTCTTGTTCAAAGCTTTGTTCAGTAAGATTTCTGAACAACAAGAAGCGCAATTCATATCTGTTGTGTCTGAGGAGCTAAAATCTACCAATGACAACACTGAGATGAGAATGAACCTACAGCTATTAAATTCCAAACCGAACCTATGGCTGAAAGTAAGTGAGGTAGCCCGGTTACGAATCGAAAACTTGTTAATTCAGTCCATCAAATCGGGGCTTAAAAACCCTGATTACGAAAAGTTGGTTGATGGGGCGCTCGGTACATGGGCAACATCATACGTACAATACTTCACCTTAAAGAGAGAGCTAGGCACAGTATTGTTCGGGAAAATCATAAAGGAGGAGCCTTATCATCAGCTCTACGTAGCAACCTACTTCTATGAGCATCTACCTGATTTGCTCACGGACAAATGGCGACGTAATAGCTGCGTAAGGGCAATTTCAAAGTCAATTAGAGAAGGAGACGAAAATATCACCAGCGCCTTGCTCGAAGTGATAAATGGCTACCCTGAGGATTGGCGAAAAGCCTTTGTCGAAGAGTTGAAGGATATTACTGATGAGAATGATCCTCGAGTCTATCTCTATGATGGAACGCCATTGCTCAAATCGCTTGGTGGGCATGGCGAAATCCCTTTTTGATTTGACGGAACTGACTTCGTGTTCTCAAAAGCATTTATGAGCAACCATCGTTACAACTTGATCGAGGTCGAAAACGCCGTCCCCATCAAAGCCTGGACGAAAGGCGTAAAGCTGGAGGGCGAAGCGAAGAAGCAGCTCATGAACGTCGCTCAACTGCCCTTCGTCTACAAATGGGTCGCCGCGATGCCCGACGTGCATTGGGGGATCGGCGCGACCGTGGGAAGTGTCATCCCGACCAAGGGCGCGATCATTCCGGCGGCTGTCGGAGTCGATATCGGCTGCGGTGTCATGGCCGTGCAGACGACTCTGAATGCGAATCACCTGCCGGACAATCTGCGCAACATCCGCCGCGCGATTGAAAAGGCTGTGCCGCACGGGCGCACCGACAACGGCGGCAAGCGTGACAAGGGCGCGTGGGGCGAAATCCCTCGTCGCCAAATCGGCGTGTGGCGGCAGCTTGAGATCGGGTACAAGGCGATTATCGAAAAGTACCCGAAGCTGGATCGCGGCAACCACGTCAACCATCTCGGCACGCTCGGTGGAGGCAATCATTTCATTGAACTTTGCCTGGACGAGAACGACCAGGTCTGGTTCATGCTGCACAGCGGCTCGCGCGGCGTTGGCAATCGCATCGGGACGTTCTTCATCGAAATGGCGAAGAACGACATGCGAGCGCACATTGCGAACCTGCCCGACAAAGACCTCGCATATTTCAACGAGGGCACGGAGCATTTCGACGATTACGTCGAGGCCGTCAGTTGGGCGCAGGAGTTCGCGATGTACAACCGCAAGCTGATGATGGAACAGATCGTCGACGCGGTGGCCGATTCGGGCGAAGCACCCGAGTTCCAGCTGACCGAGACTGCGGTCAATTGCCATCATAATTACGTGAGTCACGAAATACACTACGGCGAAGAAGTCTTCGTCACGCGCAAAGGCGCTGTGCGGGCGCGCAAGGGTGATATGGGGATCATCCCCGGTTCGATGGGCGCGCGGTCGTACATCGTGCGCGGCTTGGGCAACGACGAGAGCTTCCACAGTTGTTTCCCAAAGGGGACGAAGGCGCTGACAGAAAAAGGGGTGATGTTAATCGAAGACGTCTTCCGCTGCGCAAATGACATTAGGCTCATCACTTATAACGCCGAGGCGCAGCGGTTCGAAGCCAAGGCGATCGTGGACAAAAGCCTGAGAACTGCTCCAACCGCCAGCTATGCAGTTTCGCAAACCGGACGCCGAATTGGGAATGTCATTGTCTGCACGGATGATCATCCTTTTGCAACTTATGTGAATGCTTCCCTGGTTTATCGTCCCGTGAGCGAGATCGCGACCTTAGGGGGGGTAATAGTTCCTACCGAGCTTAATGCCGCCGATCGGCAGGCGGAGACGACGGAGACGGAACTTTCATTGCATTACCTGATCGGATTAATCCTATCGGATGGCACTATGTTTTTTCAGGAATGGGACGTTCCTCCCTCGGCTGAGGGCAGGCCAAGAAGGAAAAAGTACAAACAGGCTTACATCAGAATTTACCAGTCAGCTTCTGACGAAAAGGGGGAATTCATCAAACACGTCTGCCGCGAGTTTGCGTGCTTTACCAGTAGTGTTGGCGTTCGAAAGCAGTCTCCCAGAACCGCTGTTTTGAAGGGACGCGCGATTCAGAGTCAAGGGCTGGTGGAAATCACCGTATTTGATGAGGCTTTTGTCGAAGAAGTAAAGCGGCGCATAGCTAGTCTTTCAACGACACTTTTGCAGAACCGAGCGTTGGCGCTCCATTTTCTGGCTGGCTATCTCGATGGGGATGGCTCCTATGGCCGTGACCATGCGGCAATTAGCATCGGCAAGCAAACCAACTTTTCGCCAGTTTTATGCGCCTTGCTATCTCTGGGCGTTCCCTACCGAGTGTATAACAATCGAGATCACTATGTCCTCGAATTCAGAAATAATTCTGTCCTTGAGGGACTGCGAGGGATTTGCAAACGACTGCACATTGCAAGCCTCCCAGAAAGGTTATACGGAGAAAGGTTGGTGCTGGCACAATCGGTTTTGAGCAGCAGCGCCGCTTATGAGATACGTCGAAAAGCGCAAGTCAATGGGCTGATAAATCTGGAAAGACTGCCTATCACACTTCAACTGGACCCGAAACTCTCGATGAATCGGATTCGCAGAATAGGCCCCACTGGCGATCAGGAAGTATACAACTTCACTTTAGAAGCAAATCACAACTTCATTGTGATGACCGACTTCTATACGCCTTTACTGGTTCACAATTGCAGCCACGGAGCGGGTCGCGCGATGTCGCGCAACGAAGCGAAACGGCGTTTCACCACCGCCGATCACGAGAAGGCGACGGCAGGTATCGAATGCCGCAAGGACGAAGACGTGATCGATGAGACGCCTGCCGCTTACAAAAACATCGAGGACGTAATGAGCGCGCAGAGCGACCTGGTCGAGATCGCGCACACGCTGCGTCAGGTCGTCTGCGTGAAAGGATAGGGTCTCAGACAGGGTTTACAGGATTGAGCGGGATGGGGAGAAAGGAGGGATCGTTGAAATACATTCCATCAATCCTGTGAATCCTGAAATTGAATAGTCGGCCGAAAGGCTTCAGCCGAATCAACGGACATTTATGCGTGAAGATATGTCGAAGGTCGTGATCGAACGGCCGCGATGGGGTCATGGTTTGCCTAGCAGAAAGACCCGATTGCGCATCCGGCGTTACGATCCGGATAAAGAATATGACGATTTGCCGAGTAGAGTCTCAGGCTCTCGCAGCAAATACATCCGCTCTCGCGAGATCAAGGACTTCTCTGATCTGATTGGCCCACTGCGCCGTTTCCTGCGTAAAAACGTCGGCAGGCCGTGGAACCTGGTCTACAGCGAGATGAAAGAGATTCTCGACGACCGCACAGTAACGGGACGTCACGTCTTCGAGCACGTTGAAATGGAGGTTGAAACGCATGCGCTGATCGGAGACGACGGAGAGTTGTACAAATTGGAGTACGGCGGGGACATTCAGCCGATCTATGAGTTTTACGTTGATCCGCGAACCGGCTTACTCTGCTGGAGCGATAACAGTCCTCCGTGGAGACATCTCCGCAAATTGCGCAAATTGGAAAGAGACGCGCCAGAGGTCAATCGCGTCTTGCTGAGCGTGAACACGTGTTACGCCAAATTGAATGGGATTTGGTATTTCATCGAATACGAGATTTTCAATAAGTCAATCGAGATGTTATTTGACAGTGATCTGGCTGAACGGATTGCGCCGTTCCGCAAGATCCCTGAAGTCAGCCACTGCCCGGTTTTGATATTGAGAAAGAAACAGCTCAGTCATAAAGAATTGAAGACCGCGAAATTGAAGAATGATCATCCGCTGGCAGTAAAGGATGAAGTGAATCAGCGGTAAACTGAAGTTTATGGCCCCGGCCTTCTAATGGAGCTAGCCATCAAAGGTTATGATGCCGGTTCGACACCGGCTCATCAGATTGCCAATCTGAGAGCTTGTTCTTCAATATCGAGAAGGCTACGGGGCCGCCAGTCTTGGAGTTTGTAGTTCCGCCTTCAGGCGGTCCGGCTCGGCAATCCAGCCGCCGCCTGAAGGCGGGACTACAAACTCTATTCGGAAAAGTTATGAAACGAGAAATAATCATCAAG
>DASWDX010000530.1:0-4173 GCA_036395055.1 Pyrinomonadaceae bacterium
AGTTCAGCAACGCCTGCATGCGGTGCAGCCCGCTGGCGGCTTCGCTGAAGCCGGGCTGCTGTTCAAGGGCCTTGCCATAATGTCTGGCTGCTTCCAGATACTTCCGGCGCGTTTCATAAATCCGGCCGAGGTTGAAATGCGGAAAGGCGTACGATTCGTAACGCGGTGCATATAAGGCGCGTTTGAACCAGCGCACGCTGCTATAGGTATCGCCTTTGGCCAGGAGATAACTGCCGATGTCGTTGTAAGGATTCCCCAGCGTCTCATCGACGCGAATTGCCTCCAGACACTCTTCGATCGCTTCGTCGTAACGGTCCTGAAAACTATAGACCCAGCCGAGAAACGTGTGTGCTTCTGCAGTCGGATAAGTTTCGATTGACCGTTTGTAAAGCTCTATTGCTTCTTCATAGTTCTCCGCAAGCTGGGCTTGGTAAGCCTCCTGGAAAAGCTGCTTGGCTTCATACTTCGCAGCTGGCGAAGCGTCATCGTCATGGACGTTGTCTTTCATCATTGATTCAGTTGCAATCGGTCTTCGGTTTTTGATCCTTGTCGAGGCGTTTGATGCGGCCCTCTACTTTCGGGGCAATCGTTTTCCTTGCGACTATCGCTGCCTGCAAAAGGTCGGAGTCAAACTGCGCTCGCTCGCGGGGAGTAAGCACCCGCGTTTCTTTGAACATAGCATAGCCGTCTCCGCCATCGATCGCGAGGTAATCGCTTGTCGCCAGCGTGTAGTTTTTCTTCTCGTCTAAAGGCTTGCCGTTTAAACATCAGCGCCATTCGCCGCGGCGCCACTCTATCAATTCTCATCTGGACCTTCTCCTTGCACGTTCATAAACTAATGTAGCTCTCAGGACACTGGTTATGCTGCTTTCGAAGTGCTGAATTATACTCGGCCTGTTGAAAAACAGAATCGGGACCGGGCTGGACTCAACTTGGCAAACGGACCTTACGTGCCCTGATTGTAAGCGCCAACTTAACGCAGAAAGAGTTGAAACCAGGCGCCACCAACTAACCAGCCGCTACTGCTCGCGGTTCTGATTTTGCGTTGCCTTAAGTGATCAGCGAATGCCCGGCGCTTAAGTATGTCGACCGAAAAAACTATTTTTCTGACCGGCTTTCCCGGCTTCATTGCCAGCCGCTTGCTGCAACGCCTGGCAAGGGAAGACGCGCGCTTTCTATTGCTCGTGCAACCGGCTTTTGCCGAGCGCGCGCGGCAGGAACTCAGACGCATTGCTGAGCAAGCCGGGAGATCCGTCCCCGAGTTCACACTGCTGCCCGGCGACATAACGCTACCCAATCTCGGAATGTCGGCTTCTGATTTGGAAATGGCTCATTCAAAATCGACCATCCTCTTTCACCTGGCGGCGATCTATGACCTGGCGGTGACGCGTGAGGTGGGGCTGCTCGTGAACGTCCAGGGTACGCGCAACGTAAATGCATTTGCGCGTTCGCTGTCTGACCTGCGGCACTATCATTACGTCTCGACTTGCTACGTCGCCGGCAAACGCACCGGCCGCATTTTGGAAAACGAGTTGCGGCACGAAGCTGGCTTTCGCAACCACTACGAAGAAAGCAAATATCTGGCGGAGTTGGAAGTTGAGAAGTTGAAATCAGATTTGCCGGTTACTATCTATCGTCCTGCCGTGGTTTGCGGTGATTCGCTCACGGGTGAAACCGCTAAGTACGACGGCATCTATTATCTGATCCGCTATCTACTGAAGTGGCCTTCCCTGCTTTCTACGCTTAACATCGGCAACAGTGTCGTGGAGTTGAATCTTGTTCCAGTTGACTTCGTAGTTGAGTCGATGGCCAGACTTGCACAAGATCCGCTTTCGATCGGCAAGACTATTCAGCTTGCGGACCCGGCGCCCTTAACCACGCGCGACCTCTTCAACGAAATCGCGCGCTGCCTGGTGGGCAGGGAATCGCGCCTTACAATCCCAGCATGGTTGGTTGAGTTCTCCTTGATGCTTCCGCTCGCGCCGAAGATTACTGGCTTGCCTCATTCCGCAGTTCCGTATTTCTTCCTGAAACAAAACTACGACACGACCCGGGCCGGCGAGTTGCTCAATCCTCACGACATCGGCTGTCCGCCATTTCAAAGCTATGTTGGCACGATAGTCGACTACGTCGCGCGCCACCCGACGCTTTGAGCAGCTCAGCCTCCGCGATAACGACTCCGTGTGCGACCTCAGCGTGCGGGTCTCTGCGGTTGATGTCGGAGCAAAGTCACTCACCGGGAGACGCAGAGTGCGCCGAAATAACGCAGACGTTGGCGTCCTAATTTGAAGCTGCTTCATTGCCCGCATGGTACGCGATATGTCCGACTTGTAAATCAATCGTTCGAATGATCGAGCGCTATTGACTCGTTTGGGTTATTGGTATAGAAATGCCACGCCTACTAAATCCCTAAATCCCCCGCCCGACCAAAAATCACATTGAAGGAGGTGACCTATGAGAAGCATTCTCTTACTCGCTGTGTTTACAGCTGCGGTTCCCTTACTCGTCTATGGCCAGACAGATCCGGGCGCACAAACAAAACCAACTCCCTCCGCGGGTCAGCAGAGCGGCGCAGTAGAGCAGACGCTCATCCGACTGGATCGCGAGCTGATGGACGCCGCCGTGCGCAAGGACAAGACAGTGTTTGAACGAACGGCACTGGACCGCTATGTTTTCGTTAACCCTGGAGGGGGCGTTCAGGAGAGGGCAGAGGCTATGGATGGCCCCAACCTGGAGTCGGTCCAAACGGAGAACGTGGTGGTGCGGGTCGACGGTGATACGGCCGTACTAACCGGCAGAGCAATGGTGAAGGGGAAGTTCGCCAACGGCAGAGACATAAGTGGGCAGTACACCTATATGCGCGTGTTTGTTAAGCGGAAGGATCAGTGGCGACTTGCCGCCATGTCGGTTGTTCCGATCCCGAAGCCTCAGCGAACGCCGACTGCGACGCCGAGCCCAACGCCGTAGGGATTCCAAAGTGTCAGAAAGAACAACCGTTTAGTAATTTTGTTATGAATTCTTCGACCTTAGTCACGGATACAAAAACTCTGGCATCAAGCTGTTTTGGGCGATCGTATCGCGGCATTGCCTTGTGATCCAGTGTCAGATGTAACCGCGTCACAGTGGCCGATGTGGGGACTGATTGCCACACAGTTCAAAAAGGGGCGCTACCGATCATGAGGCGGTGACGCCCTTTTTTAAATTGGACGCTACTCGGCTGCCAGCCTGGACAATCAGGGCTCGCGTTTCTGCCGACGCGCTGTCCTCCATTCTTGTTCGCCACACACGATTGCAGTTTGACCCTGCACTTCGACAAGTCTGCAATCAATTAACTGGTGATCGAAACATACATGAGAAAATCCAGGCCTTATAACGCCTCAGGTGGCGAAGCAAAACATTCAGGTGGGACTGCGAACCGGATGGATTTCAAATTGGGGCACTAGCCACTCTGAAGCCGACTTGACATTCTACGAATCTAGAATTAGTCTAAATCTATTCTAATGGCAACATCAAGGAACAATCCTGGGAACGAAGAAAAGCTGACGCGTCAGCGTGAGGCTGTGCTTCAGGTTATTCGTTCGCGGGAAGATCATCCGACCGCGAACGAGATTTTTCAGGCGGCCCGACTGCGTTTGCCAACGATTAGTTATGCGACCGTCTACAACTCGCTCCGGTTTTTGAAGCAGGCGGGATTGGTGCATGAGATCAAGTTTGGTGACGGCGCGAGCCGTTACGATAGAGAGACGGAACGGCACGACCATGCGATCTGCAGCGAGTGCGGAAAGTTGGTGGATTTCGATTTACCGGAGGCGGCCGAACTAATACAGGCGGCTGCGCGAAAGTCGAAGTTCAAAGCTGCGTCGGTTCATCTGATGCTCAGGGGTGTGTGTCCGGATTGCCGCAAAGCATAGCCGCCAAAAAGTCTTGGTTCGAAAAATCATAAGTTGAAAATTGGAGGATTCATGACAGCAGCGACAGCAACAGCAATGGAGAATGCGATGGTAGGCCAGCCGGCGCCGGATTTCGATATGGCCTCAACCAGGAACATCGAGAAATTAAATGAAAACGTGAAGCTCTCGGATTACAAAGGCAAGTGGCTTGCCCTCTTGTTTTATCCACTCGACTTCACTTTCGTTTGCCCGACAGAACTTACAACTTTTAGCGACCGTTACG
>DASWDX010000531.1:0-8533 GCA_036395055.1 Pyrinomonadaceae bacterium
CGCCGAAGGTGCGCCACAATTTGTTCCGGCCCTTCGGGCCTCGGGCTATCGAGAGGATGAAGTCCCCCGCCCTAACGGACGGGGCTACTTACTACCGGTCCTTCGGACCTAAAACACGCTGGCGATGGAACTGAACCAATAATGGACTTTTATGTTTTTTGACAGGTCTCAAGGGCCATGTTAGTGTGAACAACTTTTTGTTAGTCCTTCAGATATTTAGTTTCTAATGGGCAACATCGACAGTCATAGCGTCGGACAGTTTGTGCTTTACATGGTGGCGTTGGTTTTTTCGTTGTCAGTCCATGAATCAGCTCACGCCTGGATGTCTAACAGGTTTGGCGACGACCTTGCGCGCTTGCAGGGACGAATAAGTTTGAACCCGGCATCACATGTGGACCCGATAGGTACATTGTTGTTTCCCGCAATTGCCTTTTTTACTGGAGCACCTCTGATCGGCTGGGCCAAGCCGACTCCAGTGAATCCTTTGAAATGGCGCAATAAACGCGTGGCGAACTTTTGGGTGTCCGCAGCTGGCGCGATTAGCAACTTCATAATCGCGTTAATCGCAGGCATAGGGATTAGAGCGCTTTACTCGTTTGGTGTGATTAATACAAGACTGGCGCTGGTGGGCACAGACTCGACAATTGCGACCGGCGCGGTGGAGCTGCTCTTTGTATTTTTCATTTTGAACGTCGCTCTTGGTGTGTTCAATCTGCTGCCAATACCGCCACTGGACGGCAGCAAGGTACTCGCCAGCATACTGCCAGATAGTTTTGAATCCGGATTTGAAGTGCTGGAAAGATTTGGTTTTATCCTTTTGTTCATTGCAGTTTTCACCGGCGTGCTGGGAGTGATTTTTAATTTTGTGATGCCGATCGCGGTTGCGTTGGTCTTTGCAGGGGCTTCCTGATCTAAATGAAAAGAATTTTTAGCGGCGTACAGCCTACCGGCAATGTGCATCTCGGAAATTATCTCGGTGCTTTACGCAACTGGGTTGCGCTGCAACACGAGTACGAAAATTTCTTCTGCATCGTCAATCTGCACGCCATTACTACGCGCCAGGATCCAAAACTGCTTGCCGAGAAGAGCAGAGAACTTGCTCGGATTTATCTCGCAGTCGGAATTGATCCAGACGTTTCGACCATTTTCATTCAGTCAGACGTCGGCGCGCATGCCGAGCTGACCTGGATTCTCAACTGCATCGCGCGCATGTCTGAATTGGAGCGGATGACGCAGTTCAAAGAGAAGGCGCGGAAACAAACTGAGAATGTGAGCGTGGGAATGTTTGATTATCCTGTGCTGATGGCCGCCGATATTTTGCTTTACGACACGGATCTGGTTCCGGTCGGTGAGGATCAGAAACAACACCTTGAGCTGACTCGTGACCTGGCCCTACGCTTTAACCGAGACTATGGCGAGACGTTTCGCGTTCCTGAACCATTCATTCCTACACTGGGCGCGCGGATTATGTCGTTGTCCGATCCCTTGAGCAAGATGTCGAAATCAGACGAAGACTTGAATGGCTGTGTGAGGTTGCTAGATGATGCCGATACCATCCAGCGCAAGTTTAAGCGTGCGGTTACAGATTCAGGAACCGAAATCCGTTTTGATGCTTCGCGACCGGCGATAACGAATATGTTGACGATCTTTCAGCTGTTGACTGGTCAAACGCCGGAGCAAATCGAGGCGCACTTTGCCGACAAGGGCTACGCACAATTGAAGCAGCAGCTGGCGGACGTTACGATTGAGTTTCTCGAGACACTCCAGAAACGCGTTCGAGCAATCGATGATCAGGAGCTGACTGCGATGCTGGAGAAGGGAGCCGATAAAGCGCGTGGCATTGCCGGCGCAACCCTGGAAGCTGTTAAAGAGAGAATGGGTCTATTGAGCACCAGGGGCTTGCCGGAAGCCTCGCCGGAGATATCGGCGGCGGAGAGTTAAATGGACGAAATCACAGAATCCAGCGCGGCCCAACCGGTGAAAGCAAATACCATAGAGGGTGCAGATCAAGAGACGGGGCCGATAGATGTTACCGGTTCGTCGCCGGAAATAATTTCCGACGATACCACGGACGATCTGAAGATTGTGATGGGCGAATTTGATGGTCCGCTCGATCTGCTACTGCATCTGATTCGCCAGGAACAGGTAAACATCTACGACATTCCGGTCGCGCGCATTGCCAACGAATACCTGCGTTATCTACAGCTAATGCAGGAACTTGACATCGCCGTCGCCGGCGATTTTTTGGTAATGGCTGCCACGCTGATCGAGCTCAAGACCCGCATGCTGTTGCCGCGCGATCCTTTTGCGCCGCCGGAAGAGGAAGAAGATCCGCGCCGGGAGCTCGTCGATCAATTGCTTGAATATCAAAAGTACAAAGCCGCGGCGCAGATGTTATGGTCGCGCGCCACAGTTGAACGCGCCGTTTTCAAGCGAGCTGAAATCGAAACTGACAAAAACAATCCGGAGGTCGCGGTTGGGCTGTTTGATTTGTTGAAAGTTTTCCAGGAGATTCTCGCACGGCACAAAGAAGAAGTTCTGCTGGAGATCGAGCGTGAAGAGATTTCCATGGCGGAGATGCTCGAGCGGTTGAGAAACATGGTGATGTCCGCGGGTGAGCTTAATCTTCGCGTTTTCTTTGAACGGGCACGCTCTCGGCGTGAATTGGTGGTTGCGTTCCTTTCGGTTCTGGAGTTGGTGCGGACGACCGAGATTAAGCTGATTCAGGAACAAACCTTTGGCGACATTGTCGCGAGGATTGCAAGTTAGTCGACAAGCATATGAACGAAGAGAGTGGAGACAAAAAATCCGAAGCAACCGGCGATGAGGCGGCGCTTAACGAAGAGGCGAGTCGCGAACTAGAGGCAATGGTTGCAGCAGAATTGCCGGCGGCCGAAGCCGAAGGATCGGATGAGGCAGCGGCCTATGTGGTTCAAAATGTGGCCGAGCGGATGGCGATCATCGAAGCCCTGATCTTCGTTTCGGAGGAACCGCTGAGTGTGAAAACAATGGCAGAAGTGCTCCGTGAAGATCGCGAAGTGGTCGAAGCGGCGGTGGCGGAGTTGGCAAAGGAATTCAACGGTCGAAACGGCGGCTTGCAACTTCGCGAGGTAGCTGGCGGCTGGCAGTTTGCGACTCGCCCCGAATACCACGAACACCTGCGCGCTTATTTGAAGTCGCGGCCGAGCGCAAAGCTCTCTATTGCCTCGCTGGAAACTCTGGCCGTCATCGCGTACAAGCAACCAGTCACTGTGCCCGAAATTCTCGAGATACGCGGCGTGCAGTCGCCATCTTCAATTAAGACATTGCTCGATAAGAAATTAATTGTGGCCAGGGGACGCAAGGAAACGGTCGGACGGCCGATGATGTACGGCACGTCGAAAGACTTCCTCTTGCAGTTTGGTTTGAAGGACCTGACCGAACTGCCGAGCATGGAAGATTTTCAGGATTTGTCTGGTGGCTCTTAGACAGGAGGCAGGAGCAGGAGGCAGGAGCAGGTGATGAGTGCGGGTTTTCCTGCCGACTGCCCCTGCCGTCTGTCACCTGCATTTATTTATGCAAGAGCGAATACAAAAACTAATCGCGGCGGCCGGCATTGCGTCGCGTCGCCATGCCGAGGAGCTAATGACTGCCGGTCAAGTTACCGTAAATGGACAGGTAGTTACAGAACTCGGAACGAAAGCCGATCCTGAAACCGATCACATCAAAGTCCGCGGTAAGCTCATCAACCCATCGCTGGAGAGACGAGAAAAGGTTTACGTCCTGCTCAATAAGCCGCGTGGCTATCTCTCAAGTGTCTCCGATCCGGAAGGTCGTCCCACGGTTCTCGAGCTACTGCCTCCTTCGCTGGGAAGGCTTTATCCTGTAGGCCGTCTTGACTTCAACACTGAAGGCTTGTTGTTATTGACCAACGATGGCGACTTCACGAATTTCATCACGGCCGCACGCAACAAAGTCGAAAAAGTTTACGAAGCAAAAGTGAAGGGCATCCCTGACGAGCAGGCCATAGAACGTTTGCGGCGCGGCGTCACGTTAGAGGACGGGATGCGCACGGCGCCGGCCAGGATCAGAAGGCTTGGGGAAACGGAAACCAATACCTGGTTTGAAATTCTGCTTCACGAAGGGAAAAACCAACAGATAAGGAGAATGTTTGATCTGATCGGGCACTCGGTAATCAAGTTGCGACGTTCACGCATTGGATCTTTGCGGGACGATGATTTGAAACCAAAGAAATGGCGCCGGCTCACCTCTGACGAGGTCGAGCTCCTCATGAAGAAACGACCGCGAACCAAAAGCAAGCCAACAGCAAAGTCTCAGGTGGCCGGTCACGGTTCTACGCGCCGATGAGGTAGAATAACTTTTACCGCACTCCGAAGATTCAATTGCCTTTGGACAGGCACGTTGGCCTGTCAGCTTTGACAGGCGGGCATGGGTTTGTTTCATTGTCCGCTTTTGCAGGAACACGAATGGAATTCGAATTAACTGAAGAACAGAAACAGGTCAAGGTGAGCGTGCGCGAGTTTGCCGAGGCCGAGATCGCGCCGCACGTTATGGAGTGGGACGAGGCGCAACATTTCCCGATTGAACTGCAGCCAAAACTTGCAGCGCTCGGATTAACCGGCGTTCTTTTTCCCGAAAAGTATGGCGGTGCCGGTATGGGCTATGTGGAGTACTCAACGATCATCGAAGAACTATCGCGGGTTGACGGTTCAGTAGGGATTTCGGTGGCAGCGCACAATTCGCTTTGTTCGAATCATATCTACCAATTTGGATCGGAAGCCCAGAAACAGAAGTACCTCGTACCCCTGGCCAGCGGAAAACATTTAGGGGCCTGGGGTCTGACGGAACCAAGCGCAGGATCGGACGCGTCAGGAACGCGCTCGACGGCAGTGAGGAAGAATGGCGGTTGGATTGTGAACGGCAGCAAAAATTTCATCACGCACGCGATTCATGCCGATACCTGTGTGGCGGTTGCGGTGACGGATCGCTCCAGGAGCAGTAAGGGAATTACGGCATTCGTCTTTGAAAAGGGAATGGCAGGTTTTTCTCCTTCGAAGAAGGAGAACAAGCTCGGTTTGCGCGCGTCGGAAACGGCCAGCGTGGTGTTCGAAGACTGCTACGTGCCGGACGAGAATCGTCTTGGTGACGAAGGTCAGGGTTTTGTGAATGCCATGGAGATCCTCGATGGCGGCAGAATATCAATAGCGGCGCTCGCAGTTGGCATCGCCCAGGGCGCCTACGAGTCGGCGCTGCGCTACTCGAAGGAGCGGCAACAATTTGGTCAGCCCATATCCGAGTTTCAGGCGATTCAATTCAAGCTGGCAAACATGGCTACTCAAATAGACGCGGCGCGCTTGCTGATGTATCGGGCAGCCTGGATGAAAGACCAGGGCAGGAAAACCACCAAAGAATCATCGATGGCGAAGCTGTTTGCGTCCGAAGTAAGCGTCGATGTTTGCGAGGACGCAATTCAGATACACGGCGGGTACGGTTACACGAAAGATTATCCAGCGGAAAAATATTGGCGCGATTCGAAACTCTGCACGATTGGCGAGGGTACTTCCGAGATCCAGCGAATCATTATCGCCCGAGAGATCCTGCAACAGGCAAATTAGTAAGTGGACTCCGCAAATAACGACAACACGTCGCTGGTCGATCGTGTCGCGGCAGGTGACGCGCGTGCGGTAGCACGGGCGATTTCTAAAGTAGAAGATGTTTCCAAAGATGCAGCGCAGTTGATGAAGAAGATTTTCCCATTGACGGGCCGTGGATTGGTGATCGGAATTACAGGTGCACCCGGCGCGGGAAAGTCGTCTCTGGTAGACAAGCTCGCTTTACACTACCGGCAGCAGGGTGAGCGCATAGGGATTGTTGCGGTTGATCCATCGAGTCCATTTTCCGGTGGTGCGATTTTGGGTGATCGCATTCGCATGCAGACACTGGGTCTGGATAGGGGCGTCTTCATTCGCTCGATGGCCACCCGCGGAAATCTGGGCGGATTGGCGCGTACCACCGTCGATGCTGTTTCAATACTCGATGCTGCCGGTTACAACAAAATCATTATCGAGACAGTAGGTGTAGGCCAGGACGAGGTTGAAGTAGTCAAGGCGGCGGATATCTGCGTAGTCATACTAGTTCCAGGAATGGGCGATGATATTCAGGCAATCAAGGCCGGAATCATGGAAATCGGGGACATCTTTGTCATTAACAAGGCCGATCGCGAGGGTGTTAATGCTGCCGAAAAGGAGTTGGAAGCGCTGCTGTCACTGGCCGCGAGAGACGACTCCTGGGACCCTCCAATAGTCAAGACTGTAGCCACCGAAAACAAGGGGATTGAGGAGTTAGCGGCCGCGATCGAGAGTTATCGTGACTTCCACTTGAAGAAAGAATCCGGAGACGATCGGCGGCGAGCAATAGCACGTTGGCGCATCCTTGAGCTGTTGCGGGAACGGCTGGTGGCGCAAACCCTTGGGTCGGATTCGGCATCCGAGAAGCTCGATCATCTGGTGGGTGAAGTTGCCAGCAGGCGGCGAGACCCTTATTCTGCGGTAGAAGAGATAATGGAGTTGAAGTCCAGAGTCTAGAGTCTAGAGTTTTCAGTCCTAAAACGAGGCTTTGTGCTAGACGCCGTGCGTTAAATTGAAGACAGACTGTCGACTCCAGACTGTCGACTCCGGACTGAATATGAAGGTTGATCACATTGGTATTGCTACGCGTCGAATCGACGAAGCCCTCGTATTGTGGCAAGACGCATTGGGATTGCAAGTTGATTTCACGGAAGAGGTAAAAGACCAGGGCGTGCGAGTGGCAATGCTGCCGCTTGGTGAAACGCACATCGAACTGCTCGAACCGTTGAGCCAGGACTCGGCGGTCGGAAAGTTTTTGGAAAAGCGTGGCCCGGGAATTCATCACATAGCTGTGAGGGTTACCGATATTCGCGCTTCGCTGGCAAAGTTGAAGGAGAAGGGGACTCGCTTAATTGATGAAACCCCACGGCAAGGGGCGCGCGGTTGTCTGGTCGCGTTTGTTCATCCTGCGTCGTCTAATGGTGTACTGCTCGAATTAGTACAGCAAGATTAGATCTGTTTTTTAGAAAGGATAATTGTTTTGACTTCAATTACTAAAGCATGGATTGCGGCTGCTGTAGCCGTAGTGTTTGCCATCGGATTAATCGTCTGGCAGGTGAAAGCGCGGCGAGCGGAGATCTCCAACCTTTCGGCAGAAGACATGTCGTTGATTGCGGAAGACCAGCCGCCACAGTTTCGTTCGCGTCTCGCGTCCGACCCGGCGGCGCGCAAAGATTTTGCAGACGATCTACAAAAGCTGTTGGCCGTTGCCGAGGAGGCACGTACCAAAGGGATTGCCAATAAGCCGGAAGTAAAGCGACAGATGGAACTGGTTCGTTCTGTCATCTTAGCTGAGAACTATTTCAAATCGCAGGGAACTGGTTCCGCCGGTCCGAATATCTCGGAACAAGAGGTTGAAGACTTTTTCAAGCAGCCTGCTAACCAGGCGAAGTTTGACCAATTCATAAATGACGCCAAAGCGCAGAACCCGCAGCTGGCCGGCGGCCAAATTCCGGAAGAACAAATGAAGCAGGTTAGACGTCAACTTGGACAAGTGCTGATTGGGGAACAACGCGCGATCGCTAAGGGAACCGACAAGGAGCGCGCGGTCGACTTGCAGATAAAACTTGAACAAGCTCGACTCCTCGCGCGGACCTACGCACAGGAACAGTTGGCCGACAAAATGAAAGCCTCGGATCAGGAAGTTGATGAGTACCTTAAGCAACATCCCGAATTGGACGCTAAGCAGAACCGCGCCAAAGCCGAGGAAGTGTTGAAGCGCGCACGCGGCGGCGAAGATTTTGCAAAGTTGGCGAAGGAGTTTTCCACCGATCCTGGAAGCAAGGAAAAGGGCGGCGACCTGGGTTGGTTTGGCAAGGGTCAGATGGTGCCTGAGTTTGAGCAAGCCGCCTTCGCCCTGAAGCCCGGCGAGATTAGCGACCTGGTTGAATCAAAGTTCGGCTACCACATTATCAAACTTGACGAACGTAAGACGGAAACCAAAGACGGGAAGTCGGAAGACAAAGTCCGCGCGCGCCATATCCTGATCGGAGAGACTGGCGGCGAGGGTGATAATCCGTTTGCGCCGCCCAAAACGGGGCGCGATAAGGCCCGGGCTGCGGTCGAGCAGGAGAAGCAGAAAAAAATACTCGACGAGATCGTAAAGCGCTCGCATGTTACAGTGGCCCAAAACTTCCAGGTGAAAATGCCTGAACCGCAACAGCAGCCTCAGGGAATGCCACCTGAATTTGCTCCCGGCCAAGACCAATCAGGTCAACCGGCTCCAGTCGAGCCAGTGCAGAATAGTCCCAAGCCGAAGACGGAATCGAAGAATAGCGAACCTAAAAAGCGGCGGAAGTAAGGGGACGACTGGAACGAAATCGAATGCAGTTTGGCGACTACCGCGTAGAAATTATTCCCGACTGTGAGTTTCATCTCGATGGGGGCGCCATGTTTGGAGTGGTTCC